>NZ_LSIS01000493.1:0-6404 GCF_001556365.1 Blastomonas sp. CCH1-A6
TCGGCGGGGCGATGTCCTGCCATGGCCCAAGCCCGGCCAGCTGCTCGGTTGCGGTCGATCCGCCAATGCCTTTCATGTCGTTCCTCCAAAGCGCGCCGGGTCGAAGGGCGCCAGATCGATGGGACTGGGCTTGCCCGTTGCCAGCGCAGCAACCAGCTCCCCGGTGATCGCCGCGAGCGTCAGTCCCAGATGCTGGTGCCCGAAAGCGTATAGCAGATTGCGCGCGCGGGCGCTGCGGCCGATCGCGGGCAGATAATCGGGCAGGGTCGGACGTGCCCCCATCCAGGGCTTGCCGGGCAGGTCGAAGGGCAGGCCAAGTTCGGCGACATGGGAACGCAGTTTCGCCCATTTGCTCGGATCGGGCGGCGCGGCGCGCGCGGCGAACTCGACAAAGCTCGCCGCGCGCAGGCCGCCGGCAAAGCGGGTGACGATCATCGAGCGGTCCTCGAACGCCACCGGGGGCATGTCCTGCGGCCAGCGGCTTGTCGGCGACTGGATGTGATAGCCGCGCTCGGCGATCAGCGGGATGCGCGCGCCCATCGGCTGCAAAAGCTCGGCGGATGCGGCCCCGGCGCAGAGCACGATCTGGTCGGCGCGCAGCGTCTCGGCGCCCAGCCGGACGACCGCCTGGTCGCCCTCCAGCGCGATGCCTTCGGCCTGCCCATGCCGGATCGCGCCCCCGTCCGCGGCCAGCGCAGCGCGCAGCGCATCGGCGAGCGCGACGAGATCGGTCATCTGGCCCGAGCCTGCAAAGCGCACCGCGCCGGCTATCTGCGCTCCGCGCGCCAGGTCGCGAATCGCGGCCAGTTCGTCCGCGCTCGCATCGCGGACGCTGGCGGTGCCGATATCGGTTCCGGTCCAGAAGGCGCGGCCTCGCGCCGCGGACGCCGCGCTCTCCCAGGCGACGAAATGGCCGTCCTCGCGCAGCAGGTGCGCCGCGCCGATGATCCAGCTCGTTCGCTTCCAGGCGGGCATCGCCTCGGCAAGGAGCGCGGAGAGTGCCGCCGTGCCCGCCGCGAAGCGCGCTGGGGTGCTGGTGCGCATCAGGCGCAGCGCAAAGGGACCCCAGGTGCCGATCTGTGCTGCGGGAAGCCCCAAGGCGCCGCGCGGATGCATTCTGCCCCAGGCGCTGCGGATCGTCGCCAGCGAGGCGAGCGGTTGGACCTGCTCGACCGCGATATGCCCGGCATTGCCCCAGGATGCACCTTGCGGCTTTTCTTGCGGCTCCAACACTGTCACGATGCAGCCCGCGCGCTGCAGCTGCAGCGCTGCACAGAGGCCGACAAGGCCTCCGCCAATGACGAGAGCGGTCGCGCGCGAAGGATGGCTGCTGTTTTTCATCTTGCAGGTCCCATCCTATAATCGTATACGATTTTATCGCAACAGGGGATTTCCGCGATGATGACGGCTCACAAGACGCTTTGGCAGGGAGTGTATCCCGCCGCCACCACCCAGTTCACCGAAACCCTCGCGATCGATCATGACGCGACGCAAAAGGTGCAATCGGCGCTGGTCGATGATGGCGTGGACGGGCTGATCATCCTGGGCACCTGCGGCGAGAACAATTCGCTCGAATCTGACGAGAAGCTCGCCGTGCTCAAGGGCGCGGTCGAGGCGGTCGGCGGCCGGGTGCCGCTGGTCGCGGGCGTTTCCGAATTCACCACGAAGCGGGCCATCGAATATGCTCGGTCGGCCGAGGCGATCGGCATCGATGCGCTGATGCTGCTGCCGTGCATGGTTTATGTGCCCCGGGTCGAAGAGCTCGAGGCGCATTTCCGCGCGGTAGCCGAGGCGACCAGCCTGCCGATCATGCTCTACAACAATCCGCCCGCCTATCGCGTCAATGTCGATTTCGACACGCTCGCCCGGCTCGAGAACGTGCCCAATATCGTCGCGATCAAGGAAAGCGCGCCCGATCCGCGCCGCTTCACCGACCTGATCAACCGCTTCGGTGATCGCTATACGGTGATGGCGGGCCTCGACGATGTCGCGCTCGAAGGGCTGATGCTGGGCGCATCGGGCTGGGTCTCGGGCCTGACCAGCGCCTTCCCGCGCGAATCGGTCGCTCTGGTCGCGGCGCAGCGGCGCGGCGATTATGCCGAGGCGCTGCGCATCTATCGCTGGTTCATGCCGCTGCTGCATCTCGATGCCGAACACGACCTGGTCCAGTCGATCAAGCTCGCCGAACAGATCATGGGGCGCGGATCGGAACGCGTGCGCATGCCGCGCCTGCCGCTGACCGGCCAGCGCCGCGCCGACGTCATCGCCTGGGTCGAGCAATGCGCCGCGACCCGGCCCGTGCCCGATGTCGCGGCGGCTGCCTGATCGCGCATGAAGCACACGTTTTTCTGCATCGACGGCCATACCGCGGGCAATCCCGTCCGTCTGGTTGCAGGCGGCGCGCCGCTGGTGCGCGGGTCCTCGATGGCCGAGCGGCGGATGGACTTCATCGAGCGGTTCGACTGGATCCGCACCGGGCTGTGCTTCGAGCCGCGCGGGCATGACATGATGTCGGGCGGGTTTCTCTATCCGCCCACCCGGCCTGAGAACGATGTCGGCATATTGTTCATCGAGACCTCGGGCTGCCTGCCGATGTGCGGGCACGGAACGATCGGGATGATCACCTTCGGCCTGGAGCACGGACTGATCCAGCCGCAGACGCCCGGGCTGCTCAAAGTCGAGGTGCCCGCCGGCGACATCCAAATCGAATATGAGCGCGACGGCGACAAGGTGGCCTGGGTGCGCATCCGCAACGTGCCCTCGTTCGTCGCAGCCGAAGGCGTCGAGATCGACGTGCCGGGCCTGGGGCCGCTCAGCATCGACATCGCCTATGGCGGCAATTTCTATGCGATCGTCGAGCCGCAGGGGAACTACACGGGCCTGGACGATCTGGGCGCGGCGCGGCTGATCGAGCATGCGCGCACGATCCGCGCGATGCTGCGCGAAAAGATCGAGCCGGTGCACCCGCTCGACGACCGGATCAGGAGCGTGAGCCATGTGCTCTGGGCCGACAAGCCCAAGGGCGAGGGCGCGGACGGGCGCAACGCGGTCTTCTATGGCGAGCGCGCGATCGACCGCTCGCCCTGCGGCACCGGCACCTCGGCACGGCTGGCGCATCTCGCGCACAACGGCAGGCTCCAGGTCGGCGAGCGCTTCGTGCACGAAAGCTATATCGGCAGCCGCTTCATCGGCCGGGTGGAAGAGGCGATCGAGCTTGGCGGGCGGCGCGCGATCATTCCCTCGATCCAGGGTTCGGCGATCGCGACGGGTTTCAATACCATCTGGATCGACGACAAAGACCCCTTTTGGGATGGCTTCTCTGTGATATGAGAGGCTTATGAGCATCGCCGCGCGCAACCTTTCCGAACAGCTGGTCGACCAGGTTCGCGCCCGCATTCTGAACGGAACCGTCGCGCCCGATCGCCCGATCCGCCAGGACGCGCTCGCCGCCGAAATGGGGGTAAGCAAGATCCCGCTGCGCGAGGCGCTGGCGCGGCTGGAGCAGGAAGGGCTGCTCGCCTCGCAGGCCAATCGCGGCTTCACCGTGCGACCGCTGACCGCCACCGAGGCCGAAGAGGTCTATGCGCTGCGGCTCAAACTCGAGCCAGAAACGATCGCCATTGCTGCCAGGCTGGCCGGAACGGCCGAGCAGCAGGCGGCGTCCGATCTGCTCGATCAGCTCGACAGCCTCACCGATTCGGGAGGCGAAGGCGTCGGCGCGTTCAACCGGGCATTTCACCTTGCGCTGCTCCGCCCCGCCGGGCGCCCGGTGACCTTTACCATTCTCGAACGGCTGCACGTGCTGTCGGAACGCTATGTGCGCAAGCATCTCGAGCCGCTCGGCCGCAACGAGCGCGCCAACGAGGAGCATCGCGATATGCTGCAGGCGTGGCTGGCGCGCGACGAACGCAAGATCGCGGCGCTGACCGTGGTGCATATCGGCAAGACGCTCGATGACCTCAGGCTGCAGCTGCAAACCGATTCCAAGGGACCGCCGGGCTGATCGCCCGCGCGCATAATTATAAAGGGACGCGACGGATGGGGATTTTAGGGCCGATCAAACCGATAGTGCAGGCGGCCGACGCCCCTGAGGGCAGCCGGTTGAAGCCGACATTGTCCTGGCCGCACCTGATTGCGCTGGGCGTAGGTGCGATCGTCGGCACCGGCATCTACACGCTGACCGGGGTGGGCGCCGAGCGCGCCGGGCCTGCGGTGATCCTGGCCTTCGCGATTGCAGGGGCGGTCTGCGCCTGCGCCGCGCTCGCCTATGCCGAGCTCGCGACGATGATCCCGACCGCCGGTTCCGCCTATACCTATACCTATTCGGTGGTTGGCGAGACATTGGCCTGGGTGGTCGGGTGGAGCCTGATCCTCGAATATTCGCTTGCCTGCTCGACCGTCGCGGTCGGCTGGTCCGGCTATCTGGTCGGCTGGTTGCAATCGGCTGGCGTCGAACTGCCCGCCATGCTGCTGTCGGGACCGCATGCAGGCGGTATCATCAATCTGCCTGCGGTCATCGTGTCGCTGGCGATTGCGGGTATGCTGATGGCTGGCACGCGCGAGAGCGCGACGCTCAACATCATCCTCGTCATCATCAAGCTGACCGCGCTCACCGCCTTTGTCGCGCTGGCGCTGCCCGCGTTCGACAGCGCGAACTTCACGCCGTTCATGCCCTATGGCTTCGGCAGCACCGTGCAGGACGGGTCGACCCGCGGGGTGATGGCGGCTGCTGCGATCGTGTTCTTCGCCTTTTACGGCTTCGATGCGGTGGCGACCTCGGCCGAGGAAGCGCGCAACCCGGGGCGTGACCTTACCATCGGCATTGTCGGGTCGATGGCGGTGTGCACGCTGATCTACATGGCGGTGGCGCTCTCCGCCGTCGGGGCGATGTCGTACCTCACGCTCGGCAATTCGCCCGAGCCGCTCGCGCTGGTTCTGCGCACGCTTGGCCATCCGACCGCCTCCTATCTGGTCGCGCTCGCCGCGCTGATCGCGCTGCCTTCGGTGATCCTGGTGATGATGTACGGCCAGAGCCGCATCTTCTTCGTGATGGCGCGCGATGGCCTGCTGCCGCAGGCGCTGTCGCGCGTCTCGCCCAAGACCGGCGCGCCGGTGCTGGTGACCGGAATTACCGGCGTGTTCGTCGCCGCTGTCGCCGGCTTCTTCCGGCTCGACGAGATTGCCGAACTCGCCAATGCGGGGACGCTGCTCGCGTTCATCGCGGTGGGCGGGTGCCTCATGGTGCTGCGCAAGCGCGCGCCCGAATTGAAGCGCGTGTTCAAGTGCCCGCAGCCCTATCTGGTGGGTACTCTGGCGATCCTTGGCTGCCTCTATCTGCTCGCCAGCCTGCCGTCGCAGACGCTGGTGCGCTTTGCGCTGTGGAACGTGGCGGGCCTTGCCTTCTACTTCCTCTACAGCCGCTCGCGCAGCCAGGCGCTGCAGGATCAGAACGCCGGGGCGTAATCAAAACGGGCCGAGCAAGGCCCGCAACAGGGGAACGGACATGCGGATCGGTCGGATTTTGCTGGCGAGCCTGTCGGCGCTCGCGCTGGCGGGCAGCGTTTCGGCGCAATCGCTCGGCCAGGCGGAAAAGCGGGAGGTCGCCGATCCCATCCCGGCGCGGACGCTGGGCGAGGGGCCCTGGCCGCGCACCGTGTTGCGCAACGCGATCTATGTCGACGGCACCGGCGCGCCCGCACAGGGACCGGTCGACATCGTCATCGAGAACGACCGGATCGTGCAGATCGCCAGCATCGGCGCACCCGGCGCGATCGAGGAGGCGCGCAGGCCGCCCAAAGGCGACAAGGAATATGACCTTACCGGTCACTATGTGTTGCCCGGTTTTGTCGATGCGCATGTCCATCTGCACACGCTGAGCGATGGGCAGGGCGTGCCGAGCGACTATGTGCTCAAGCTCTGGCTGGCGCATGGCATCACCACCGCGCGCAATGTCGGCTCGTCCGAAATGTCGATCGAGCAGCAGGTGGCGATCAAGAACCGGCTGGCGCGCAACGAGATTGTTGGCCCCAAGCTCGATGTCTACCCGATGTTCCAGCAGATCGGCCTGCCGATCCGCACCGCAGAACAGGGCCGCGCGGCGATCCGCGATGCCAAAAGGCGCGGCGCGGACGGCATCAAGTTCATCGGCGGCAGCGAGGCGGCGCTGCTCGCCGCGATCGACGAGACCAAGAAGCTGGGGATGCATTCGACGATGCACCATGCCCAGGGCGTGGTCGCCTATGCCAATGTGCTGCGCACCAGCGAGGCGGGCCTCGAATCGATGGAGCACTGGTACGGGCTGCCCGAGGCACTGTTCACCGACCGCAAGCTGCAGGACTGGCCCGGCGATTTCGTCAATACCGACGAGCAGATGCGCTTCGGCGAGGCGGGCAGGCTGTGGAAAC
>NZ_LSIS01000494.1:0-1885 GCF_001556365.1 Blastomonas sp. CCH1-A6
TCGTCAGGCTCATAACCTGAAGGTCGCAGGTTCAAATCCTGCTCCCGCAACCAATATGGAATACCCCGCAAAAGCCCGCCCTTCCGGCGGGTTTTTTGCGTTTGGAGGGCTGTTGCTGCCGCGTTCAGACCTGGCCCGAGCGGAACGCCTCGCGAATGGCTTCGCTGCGCGAGTTCACCTCGAGCTTTCGATAGATCGACTTCACATGGGTTCCGACCGTATGCGGCGAAATGCCCAGTGTTCTGGCGGCCTGCTTGTAGCTTTCCCCCCTGGCAAAGGCCTGAAGCAATTCGGTTTCGCGTTGCGAGAGCCGACTTTCCGGTGAGACGATGCCGATCGGCTCCGGATCTGCGCGCAGGAAGCCAAGCAGATAGATCGCAGCTGCGGGACTGACGGG
Source organism: Blastomonas sp. CCH1-A6 (assembly GCF_001556365.1). Lineage (NCBI taxonomy): Bacteria > Pseudomonadati > Pseudomonadota > Alphaproteobacteria > Sphingomonadales > Blastomonadaceae > Blastomonas > Blastomonas sp. CCH1-A6. The sequence continues at coordinate 398 of NZ_LSIS01000494.1, forward strand.
GGCTCCGCCTTCGAGCGTCGCTGCAATCCCGTCGAGGATGACCTGCGGACTGCTGTCCTTGAGCAGATAGCCGTCCGCGCCCGCCATAATAGCTTTTACTACTGTTTCTCGATCGCCAAAAGTGCTGATGATCAGCGCCTTGGACCCCGCATGCTGCTTGATCTTCGGTACCAGATCATAGCCCAGTCCATCGGGCAGCCCGATATCGAGCAGGAACAGATCGGGTGACTGGTCGATCAACGCGTCCGCGCTGGCGATGTCGGGGGCCATGCCGAGGATTTGAAAGCCTGGCTCCATCGCGATAATGCCCTGGAAATACTGGCGCACCATCGGGTCGTCCTCGACGATAGCGATCCGTGCGGAGGGGCGTTGGTTCTCGGTCATGAAGCCTTATTGCCCGAAATCCCACCGATGCGAAGATACCATGCTATGGGATGTCACTCCGCCGCCTGCGCCAGGCGAAGCGGGAGCGTCAGGGTGATGCGCGTGCCTGTGCCGTCCTTTCCGGGCTCCACTATCACTTCACCCTGCACCGATGCGGCGCGCAAGCGCATGTTGGTGAGGCCGCGTCCCGCCTGACCCCGAGTGGTGATGCCCTTGCCATCGTCTTCGATCTGCAGCACCAATCGGTGGTCCGATACGACCGCATTCACCGCGATACGGCTGCATTCGGCATGCTTGAGCGCATTGGTGACGGCCTCCTGCAGCACGCGGAAAATCTGCAGAACATCGCGCGGTCCGAAATCGGATAGCGTTGCGATGGCTGCGTCCTCCTGCCAGTCGAAGGCGATGCCGGTGCTCTCGATCCTGGGCTGTACCCGCGCCTTGAACGTGGCGAGGGCCGCGCTCAACGACTCCCCGACCGAATCCATCGAATCCACCATCAGCCGCATCTCGTCGATCACCGCTTGCAGACCTTCGGCGACGACCGCCGGTTCGGCGATTCCGACGCGTGCGGAGAGCATGATCGACATCAGCTGGCTGCCGAGGCCATCATGCAGATCGCGCATGATGCGGCTGCGTTCGCCCTGCACGGCAGCTTCCGCCTCGCGCTGGCGCAGCAGGGCTGCAGTGGTTTCCAGTTCGGCCTGCTTTTCGGCAATGCGCGCATCGAGCAGCGCATTGGCATGTTCCAGCCGCCGCGAGAGCACCCGTGCACGCCGAACGAAGCCCAGCAACAGCAGCACCGAGAGCGCCAGGATGCCCAGCGGTGCCATGTTGAGCGATAGCGGCGTGACCTTCAGGCTGCCGATCAGGTCGGCGATGCTGATCGCGGGGATCAGCATGACGACGGCCGCGTCGGGGACAAGCGATCGACCCTCGATCTTCAGACCGCGAACGACGCAGGACAGGATGGCGATATTGGCGAACAGCACCGCCAGCAGCTCGTTCAGTTGCCGGACGGCGAGCGGCAGTCCGTTGGTCGTCGGCACAGCGGCGAGGGGGGCGATGGCCAAGGCAAGCGAGCAAGCGATCAGCGCCCGGTCG
>NZ_LSIS01000495.1:0-7300 GCF_001556365.1 Blastomonas sp. CCH1-A6
CCCGCACTCCGCTAATTTACGCCGCGACCTGTGCCAAATGTTCTGACGACGGACAAAACCCTCGAAAGCATGTTTTCGAACACCCTATCAAAGCGACAGGGTTTGTCGATCGTTATGGGCTGAGGCGGGTATGGTTCGGCAAAAGCGCAGGTCCGGAGCGTCGCCTATCACCTGTTTGCCGTCACGCGTCTGCTGTCCGTATGGACGCAAGTAGAAGGCACGCTGATGCCGCAAGAAGCACCAGGTCCTTCAACAGGAACTGTCCGGTTCCGGCCGAAATCGCCGGGAACCCGCCAGCGGTCGGCTCGGCGACGCCAGGCGTGCTCAGGAAAAACGTCAGTGTCACGGCATAAGTCAGGCATGACATCGCCGCGCCGAGAGCGGAGGCCGTCTTGTTGAAAGCACCGATAATCAGCGCAGCGGCCGTCGCGAGCTCGACGGTGCCTATAAAATAGCTTCCACCCTGCACCCCAAAAACGGCCGGAATCCAGCTCATGATCGGACTGTTCTTCATCAATGGCGCGATGCCCATCGCTTCATAGCTCGTGAATTTCATGCAACCGAACCAGAGAAAGATGACCACCAGCGCCCAGCGCAGCAACGCGAGAGACCCGCGAGAGCCGGTCGTCTTTTCAGCTATGTGTAATGTCGAAAACATGGTGCCTCGCTTTCATCATGGCGCATGACCTGCCTTCATGCTTAGACAGGCGTGATATATGCGCTGCGCATACACTATACGCCGTCAATGAATGAGGCAACCCTTTGAACGTACTCTCGGACCGGCTCGTCAATCTGTTCGGCGCCCTCGCAGTGGGCATCACCGATCGAATTAAGAAGGCGGCATTCGACCCGACGATACCCGGCGGTGGCGAAACCACCGCGGCGATCGTCGTCATCGGTCACGCGACCGGTCTTTCGATCGACGAATTAGGACGGGTGCTAGGCTTGTCCCACGCGGGGACGGTGCGGCTTGTCGATCGATTGGTTGCAGCCGGGTTCGCCGTTCGATCCAAAGCGCTACGGGACCGTCGTGCAGTAGCGCTGATGCTCACTGAGGCAGGCGAGACTCGCCTATCTGCGATCCTGCAACGAAGAAACGAGACTTTATCCGAAATCCTTAGCCATGTCTCGAATGCTGACCGCCTCGTGCTGGAACGTATTGCCGAGACAATACTTGCGCAGATGTCTGACGACGCTGTCTCGGCGCTGACGATATGCCGGCTCTGCGACGAGAGGCGATGCTACAACTGTCCGATGGATGCCTTTGGAATGCTGGAGTCGTCGACGCATAGAGTCGACCCATAAGTGCGCGCAGAGACGCTTAGCGTATATCTGTGCCCGTTCTATGTCCTGACCCCAAATTGGCCCGTCTCCGTCCCAGACCGCGATCGGGGTGCAAACAAAGGCAGCGGCGGCGGCAAGAATGGTGGCGGGCATGATCTCTTCTTCTATCATACTGCGATGACAGTTGAAGATTCCTGAAGGCTGGGAGGCGTGTATTTGTAACCTGTATCGCATGACCAAGAGCTCGGCCGAGGTCGCTGGGTTGTTCAACGCCGCGCCCGCTGCAGCGAGCAACGCGCCGGGAGAGATCTATCCAGGGTATCCCGGGTTGGTCGTGGCCAACGGATCGATCCGATCGATGGTGTGGGGCTTTCCGCTGTCGCTGAAGAGCAAGAAGTCGGGCCAGCCTCTAAAGCCGAAACCGGTCAACAACGCCCGCACCGACAAGCTGAGCCAGTTCTTCTGGCGGGACAGCTTCGAGAAGCGACGTTGCCTCATCCCCCTTACCGCGTGGGCGGAGGCCGAGGGTCCCCGAGGATCCATGACGCGCACCTGGCTGTCGCTGCCGGACGCGGAGTTGTTCGCCGTCGCCGGCGTATGGCGGTCTTCGGATGAATGGGGTGATTGCTATTCGATGGTGATGAAGGATGGCACTGGTGCCGCGGCCGAAGTCCATTCCCGGATGCCGGTTATTTTGCGAGGCGACCAATATCCGATATGGGAACACGGCTCAGCCGCTGAAGCGTTGACCCTATGCGAGCTGCCATACCAGAGAGATATCAAAGTCGATCGAACGACGGTGCCCTGGGTGCGGACGGGCCGCTAGAATGCACTACTGTCCGGAAGCGAGCTTGGATGCCATGCGCTGGATGGTTCGATAGACTGTTGGGCGCGAAACCGAGAATAACTCGCTCAGCTCACTGATCGAGTGCTCGCCTCCTTCATGCAGCTGGTGCAGATGGCGCTGCTGGCGGTCGGTCAGCTTGGGGGGCTTGCCCTTCAACTTTCCCTTCGCCTTGGCGACCTTCATACCTTCCCGCGTCCTCATCCGGATCAGGTCAGCTTCGAATTCAGCGAAGGTGGCGAGGATGTTGAAGAACATCTTGCCCATAGGATCGCTCGGGTCGTGGATCTGTCGGCCGAGGGCGAGGGCAACACCGCGCTTCTCGAGCTCCTCGGCGATCGCCCGCGCATCGGGGACCGATCGGGCTAGGCGGTCGAGCTTCGGTGCGACCAAGGTATCGCCGGCACGGACGGCGGCGAGTGCCTGCGCAAGCCCTGGCCGATCGCGCGAAGTGCCGGTGAGGCCGTGATCGGTATAGATCCGGTCGGCCGACACACCGAGCTCGGCGAGAGCATGGCGTTGGGCCGTCAAATCCTGCTTGTCGGTTGAACACCGTGCGTATCCGATCAAAGTCCCGGTCATCTGTAACGCTTAGCGCCCCATCAATGAGAATCTAGTCGTACTACCTTAATGAGACGGACTGGTCGACCCCGATTTTGGAGGACGAAAGCCAAATTCTATTGAGGGCATAGCGTGGGAGGTACGCCAAGCAACGCTAAGGACGAACAATACCGGAACGGCGTGCAAGGGCATCACCTGCGGAGGCCGATGATGCCCAGCTCTTGCCACATCCACGTAAAATCATAGGTAGCCATTGGCTCGCCGACCCCGGATTTTGCTGCGCCATTCTCTATATATTTGAGCCAGTCGGCCACTTTCGCCCGGCCAGCCTTCGTGCGGGCCAGAGCGCGCGGCGTCTTGTTGCCAAGGGCAGGCACCGCTTCATCAAGCGTTTTGGTATATTCGCGTGTCAGCATATCATGAACGATGCGCTCCATTTCGTCCGGCGGGATATCGAGCGGCTCTTCCTGCGGAGCGCGGGCGGCGTCATCAGCCATGAACTGGGCCAGAGTCCGGATTTCGGTCATAGGTGTGCTCACGCAATCACCAAGCCATTCGCCCATTTGCGCAATCGCTTTCTCCGCACGGGCGGCACTATTGACCTCAACGATCAGTTTGCGTCCCGCCAACTCGACATTGGCGAAGACGGGTGTGCCGTCCTCCATGGTCGTCACAAAAGCCTGCCCGCCTTTGGCCGTTCGTGGTTTTCTCTCCTTCGTCACCGGCACCAGCCAGTTCCAGAATGTGTCGCTGGCAGGCTCCAGCCATTGTGCCGCGTTCAGCCTGCGAACCACGCTCTTGCCGATCACGCCCTTGGCCAGGGGGAAGACGATGCGGTGGAACACAAGATCATCGCCATCGGCGTTGACCATATCCGGCATGGTGCCAGGCATGGCTTTGCCCAGACAATCGAGCAGCCACATGTTCGTGAACATCGGGCCTGATGCCCGTAAAATAGCATCCCGGTCGGTCTGGTTTAGTTCGGAGGTGTCCTTTGCATCGTCCGCAAGCCGGCCAAACGCGTCGATCAGTTGTAGGGCGCCATCAGCGCTGAACGGCAACAGCGCGCCCGAGATGCCATGGCGACCGTTCACATCGACAACCCGTGCAGCGATCTTGTCCCAGTTGACGAGGGTCTGTGTCGCGCCGTGTTCGCGGACCGTGACTGGCGCAACATCCCGCAACAGATCACGCAAGGTCATCGACTGACCGGGGACGACCTCGCTAACCTCATAGAGCGACATCATCGTATCCCGCAGCGCGCGCATATAGGCCTTGTTCGGCGCCTTCTCGTTCCAGCCTCGGCGCTTGAGATAGTCATCGACCAGATTGCGACCGTCAGGTTCCAGTTCCTGTGTCAGCAGATCTTCAAAGGCGCAGCCCCATAGCGGCCCTTGCCAATGATCACCGATGATCTCGAATATGGCGTCGGGTTCGAGGCCGGTCGCTTCACATGCCGGACCGAGATGCGCGGACAGCATTTCATCCATCGCCTCGTCCCACGGAGCACGATCCGCATATTTCATCAGCCCGGACAGATCGTGAGCAGATTTCAATCTGGACATTCAGGCAGGCCTTTCCACGCCAAGGCGGCGCATTTCGCGATAGATGGTGGATCTGCCGATGCCGAGTTGCCGTGCTGCCTCTGTCGGCGAGATACGGGCTTCGACCAGTTTGATGGCCGCATCCACCTTGGACATGTCGAGCGGCTGACGGCCAGGCTGCTTGCCCTTGGCGCGTGCAGCGGCGATCCCATCGCGGGTCCGCTCAGAGATTAGCCGCCGCTCGAAATGGGCGATAGCTCCGAACACATGGAAGATGAGTTCGCCGGCGGCCGACGAGGTGTCGATTTTTTCCTCAAGACTCAGGAGGGCGATGCCTTGGCTGCGCAAAGTTTCGACTGTGGCGAGCAGTTCAGTCAGCGAACGCCCAAGCCGATCGAGGCGGACCACGGCGAGCGTGTCACCCTTGCGGGCATAGGCGATCAGTTCGGCCAGTCCAGGCCGCTCCATGCTTTTTCCCGATATTACATCGGTGAACACCTTGATGGCGCCGGCATTCTCCAGTCGCATGGTCTGGCCCGCCACATCCTGATCGCCGGTGCTGACGCGGGCGTAGCCCAGAATGCCGCCCATCTATCGTGTCTCCCAAACGGTCGTTCTGTGGACGCTCTGAAGGGCGACCGCTTCACCCCGCCCATAGCCGTCCACATACTATGTCTCTTTACTCATGGCTGTCCATAGGCGCAGTTGACCTTTTGTGGACGGGAATCGGCATGACGAAGCGCAAGCATCAACTCCTGACCGAGAGCGAGCGCAATCAGATCCTTGCCATCCCGACCGATCGCGACCACTTGGCTCGGCTCTACACCTTCGAGCCTGCGGACATCGAGATCATCGGCGCGCGACGGGAACGACGGAACCAGTTGGGCGTCGCGCTGCAACTCGCGCTCTTGCGCCACCCGGGCATCACACTGGCGCAGTTGATACAGAACAGGGGAGCGATGCCCCATGATCTCGCCGCCTTCGTCGCAGAACAGCTTGGCCTGCGCGTCACGGATCTGGCTGACTATGCGGCGAGGGACCAGACCATGACGGACCATGCTCGCGAGCTAGCCGCGCGCTTGGGACTGCGAGGGCCGACGCGTGCCGATATTCCGTTCATGATCGAAGCGGCCACGAAAACGGCATGGGCGACCGACAAGGGGATGACGATAGCGACCGGTGTTGTCACCGCCCTTCGTGAGGCCCGGATTCTGCTGCCGTCCATCTCCACCATCGAGCGTGCCAGCAGCGCGGGGCGCGCGCGTGCCCGCAAGCAAGCCGCCTATGCCCTGATCGACGATCTCAGCGCTGAACAGGTCCACGCCCTCGACCAGCTCTTTGACGACGCCGGGGGCATGAGCCAGCTCGCTTCGCTCAAGACCATTCCCATCGCGGCAAGGCCCGATCATATCCGCCAGATTCTCGACCGCCTGCGGCAAGTGCGGAAGATCGGCATCTCCCCGGACGTGGCTGGCCGCATCCACGCGGACCGCTTCCGGCAATATGTCCGGGAAGGCCGTGCATCGCCTGCCTATATGATCGAGCGATACGTTCCCTCCCGGCGGCGCGCCACGCTGGTTGCCTTCCTGCTCGATCTTGAAGAGCAGCTGACCGACAGCGCTCTGGAGATGGCGGACAAGCTGATCGGCAGCATCTTCACCCGCGCGAAGAATGCCCAGGCGCGTAGCTATGCCGCCACATCGAAGAACGTGGCGCGGCTGATGCTGATCTTTCGCAGAACGATCGATGCGCTGACCGATGCGGTCGATACTGGCGAAGATCCAATTGAGGTCCTGGACGCATCGGTCGGGTGGAACACCCTGATGAAGGCGAGGCCGGAAGTGGCGAGCATCGCGGAAACCGCCAACCTCGATCCGCTGACGGTCGCGGCCGACCGCTATGCGACGTTACGCAAGTTCGCCCCCGACCTGCTTGAGACGCTCCAGTTCAGGGCCGGAAAGGGCAGTGCGAAAACGATCGCTGCCATCGAAATGCTGCGCGACCTCAACAGGTCGGGCAAACGCGATCTTCCTACCGACGCTCCGATGCCCTTCCGTAAAGAATGGCGAAAAATCGTCGTTGGCGATAACGGCAAGATCAACCGGCGGCTCTGGGAAATCGCAACGATCGCGCATCTGCGCAACAAGTTGCGTTCGGGGGATGTCTGGGTGGAGCGATCGGCGGGATACCGCCAGTTCGACAGCTACCTGCTCAGCGAACCGAAGGCGAAGCCAATCGTGTCGGCTCTTGGTCTGCCACCCACAGCCAGCGAATGGCTCGAACAACGGGGCCGCGAACTGGACTGGCGACTGAAGAAATTTGCCCAGCGCCTGAAGCGCGACGCTCTGGAGGGTGTGCGGTTCCGCGACGGCCGCCTCCAGATATCCCCGGTTCGCACGATCGCGATGCCCGATGCCGAAGCGCTGGCTGACCGGCTCGATGCGATGATGCCCCGCATCCGCATCACCGAGCTGCTGCATGAAGTGGCGCAGGAAACCGGCTTTCTTGCTGCATTCACGAACCTGCGCACCGGCGAAGCGTGCCCCAACGAAAACGCGCTGCTCGCCACCATCCTTGCGGATGCCACCAATCTCGGCCTGTCGCGCATGGCTGCCGCGAGCCAGGGCGTGACGCGCGACCAGCTCCTGTGGACCCATGACGCCTATATCCGCGACGACAGCTACTGCGCGGCGCTGGCCGTGCTCATCAACGCGCATCACCGCCTGCCATTCTCGCGCGTATGGGGCGACGGCACAACGTCCAGTTCCGATGGCCAGTTCTTCAGGGGCGCGAAGCGCGGTGCATCGGGCGGCGATATCAACGCCCGCTATGGCGTCGATCATGGCTTCAGCTTCTACACCCATAATTCTGATCAGCGCGCGCCCTACCACGTCAAAGTGATCTCGGCCGCGACGCATGAGGCGCCCTATGTCCTCGACGGCCTCACCAGCCACGGCACCGATCTCAGGATCGTCGAGCATTACACCGACACCGGCGGGGCGACCGATCATGTCTTCGCCCTGTGCGCGATGCTGGGATTTCGCTTCTGCCCGCGCCTGCGCGACTT
>NZ_LSIS01000496.1:0-2776 GCF_001556365.1 Blastomonas sp. CCH1-A6
GGCCAGGATGAAGGCGATGCCCGCCGTGCCGATCGCCATGCCGACCTTGGTGGCAAGGCTCACGCCCGCGGACAGCAAGCCCTCGCGACGCACGCCGAATTGTGCCTCGTGATAATCCACCGTCTCGGCGATCATCGCGAAGGCGGCGGTGGTGGTGACCGACGTGGCGAGGCATGCGGTGACGTAAATGGCAAGAAACACCGTCGGCTGGCCTTCGACCAGCGGCAGGATGGCGAACAGCAGGGCGGCGATGCCCAGCATCGCTACGCACCCGTTGCGGATGCCGGTGCGGGCGAGGATCGTGGGGGCGACGAACGCCGAGAGCAGCAGCATGCCCGCCACCGCGGGCAGCATCACGCCGATCATCCAGGGCGCCTGCATCACATCGATCGCGAAATAGGCGGTAATCGCCATCATCCCGCCAAAACGGACGAAATAGACCAGGCAGAACAGGAAGGAGACCAGCCAGGCCCGATTGCGCAGCATCTTGCCGATCTCCGGCAGGATGGGGAAGCGCGCCGAAGCATCGTCCACCACCCGCTCCCGGCAGTTGCGGAACAGGGCGAGGATACAGATCATCGACAGCACGCTGAAGATCGCGGCGGCGGCGAGATAGCCGCCGGGCTGCTTTTCCCCGCCATAGGCCGCGAGGATCGGCTGCACCGCTGCTGTGCCGAGAACGACGCCCACCGAGGTGCCGATCGAACGCATGCCGCCCAGCTTCAGACGGTCGCTGCGGTCGCTGCTCATCATCGGCAGCAACGCGCTATAGGGGATGGAGCCGAAGCTCATCACGATGCCGAGCAGCTTGAACGTGATGAAGGCATAGGCGAGTTGCGCGGTCTGGCTCCAGCCGGCGGGCACGGCGAAGGTCGCGACAAACAGCAGGGCATAGGGCAGCGCGGTGAACAGGAAATAGGGGCGGGTGCGTCCCCACCGGCTCCGCGTCCGGTCGACGGCAATGCCGACACCCATGTCGATCACCGCGTCCATCAATCGCGCCACGAGGAAGATCGTGCCGACGGCCGCAGCGGGCAGGCCCACGACATTGACATAATAGAGCAGCAGGAAGCCGCTCGCCATGTTGTAGGGCAGGCTGTAGCCCATATCGCCGAAGCCATAGCTCAGCTTTTCGGAAAACTGCAAACGTGTCCCGGACATGGTCTCTCTCCCATGTTGCGGCACCGATCAGCCTTGAGGCCTGGATCGCCTGGCAGCTCCGACTGGCTGCTATTTATTAGAATGGTGATTCGTATAAAGCTGCGCGACAGGGCTTGGCAACGCATTTTTTGCATAGGCTGTTGCGCGAATGTCAAACGCGCCGACAGGTTTCGGCTGCAACCATGGCGCGCGAAATGGCGGTTTTCTGTTGGTTAGGGCACGGGGCATTCATGAAATGGATTGTCTGGAATAATTTCAATCGATTGGGCTAAAGCTTGACACAACGAAGCCGATATATAAAATCATCATTCTAGTTTTAGTCGTTCTAATCACGCCGTCATAAGCGGGCACATCCGCAGGCGGGCCTTTGAGGGGAGGATTGCCGAGATGCACTCACACGCCATTCGTGCTGCGCTGTTGCTGGGGGTCGGCGTAATTGCGCTTGCAGCGCCTGTTCATGCGCAGGACGCTACCGAAGTCGATGCCGACAAGGAAATCGTCGTTACCGCGCAGAACCGCGTCCAGAACGTCCAGGACGTGCCGATCGCCATTCAGGTGGTCAGCGGCGAAGATGTCGAAAAGGCCGGGATCAGCGATCTGACCGGCATCCAGCGCCTCGCTCCGGCGGTGCAGATCACCAACGACACCAATCTGACGCGCGTCACGCTGCGCGGTATCGGCACCAACGACAATGCCGAGACGCAGGACGCCTCGATCGTCGTCAATATCGACGGCGAATATATCAACCGTCCGACCGTGATGAACGCATCGCTGTTCGATCTGGAGCGCGTCGAGGTGCTGCGCGGGCCGCAGGGCACGCTGCAGGGACGCAATGCCACCGGCGGCGCGGTCAACTTCATCACCCGCAAGCCCGGCGATGATTTCGGCTTCAACTTGGCCGCCTCCTACGGCAATTTCGATCACGTGCTGGTCCAGGGCGGCGTCGATCTGCCGATCGGCGATATCGGCGGCATCCGCTTCTCGGGCAGCTATTCCAAGCGCGACGGCTTTTTCAGCCATCCCAATGTCAATGTCCGCACCGGCAATGACAACAGCCGCGCGGGCCGTGTCAGCCTCCACCTGAACCCGATCGATCCGCTGACGCTCGATCTCGCGTTCGAGGTCAGCGCGGTCGACAACATCATCGCCGGCAACGCCTTCGTGAACTATAACAACGGCCTCGGCTCCAATCCCGCTCTGGTTCCCGGACCGGGCTGCAACCAGAATGGCTGGACGAGGATCGGTGCCGATCCGCGCTTCGTGGTCTGCATTCCGCAGAACACCAACGGTCTGGCGACGATCGACCGCAAGAACTATGTCACCTCTGCCCGCGCACCGAGCCGCAACGAGCAGGATTCCAAGGTGGTGCGCGGCAAGATCGCCTATGATTTCGAAGCGGCGACACTGACCTATACCGGCGGTTATCGCCGCACTGTCGAAGCGTTCGACGCGGCGCTGACCCCGGCCTTCCTGTTCAAGAACTTCGCCAACAACGTCGAAACCCAGAGCCACGAGCTTCGGCTGAACGGCGGCAGCCCGGGCAGCTTCGAATGGCAGTTCGGTGGCTTCTATTTCAAGGAAGACCTGTTCATCGAGCGCGGCCTGTTCAACGGCC
>NZ_LSIS01000497.1:0-418 GCF_001556365.1 Blastomonas sp. CCH1-A6
GCAAGTCTTGCCGCACAGCTCGAGATCGACAGGATGGCATGCCTCGCCACGCGCGATTGACCCAATCAGCTCGAAGCCAAGGCCTTCATGGCGCGCCTCAACCAGATCAAGGACAGGTCCGAGCCCGAAGCTTAGGTCGGTACAGACCGGGCCTGGCTCGTAGCAGGGCCGGTTCAGCTCCAATCCAACTATCGAGACTCCTCAGCCCTCTGGGCTGGATAGAATTACGCGCGCCTGCGGTGGCTGGCGCACGGGCCGGGCCAAGGGCCCGGAGGAGAGGGGGGATGGGAGAAGGTGTTCCGGACAAGGGGTTTGGACAGCATCAGGAGAACTTCGACATGAACATCGGCACCCTCAAGGCCAACGCAGAAGGCGTTCACATCGGCCGCATCACCACCCTGACCTTCAGCGCGACGGT
>NZ_LSIS01000498.1:0-14337 GCF_001556365.1 Blastomonas sp. CCH1-A6
GGCGGGACCCCCGCCTTCGCGGGGGTGACGATGAAGTGGCATGGTGCCCCCAACAAAAAAGGCCGCCCTTTTCGGAGCGGCCTTTCGTGTTTCGGCGCAAACCGTGATCGGGTCGATCAGGGCTGCTGCAGATAGGCGATGAGGTCGGCGCGCTTCTGCGCGTCGGGCAGGCCTGCGAACACCATCTTGGTGCCCGGCACCACGCGGGCGGGCTTTTCCAGATACTGGAACAGCTTTTCCGGGGTCCAGGTGATGCCGCTGTTCTTGTTGGCGGGCGAATAGTTGAAGCCTTCGACCGAACCGGCGGCACGACCGACGATACCAGCGAGCGAGGGACCGACGCGGTTCTGGCCGGCTTCCTTCACGTGGCAGGTCTTGCACTGCACGAACACCTTCTCGCCTTCAGCGGCGTTGCCGGTGAAATCGGCAAGCTTCTTGCCGTCGAGCGTATCGGTATTGTCCGCGGCGGGCGCTTCGGCAGCAGCCGGGGTCGCCGCGGGGGTTTCGGCACCAGCGTCAGCGGCCGGAGCGGCGGCCTCTTCTTCGGCCTTGGGGGTTTCGCTGCCGCCCGAGCAGGCGGCCAGCATAGCAACGCCAGCGAGGACGCCGGCATAGCGCAGTGCATTCATTCTGGACATGAACTCTCCTCTTGCTCGGCGACATTCGCCCTGAAGCAGCGGTCAATATAGACGAGCCGGACCCGTTGAAAAGTGGGGAAGGCTGCGGATGAACGCCAGATGAAGAAAAATGTTCATCGAAAATGGCATCCGGCGTGAAAATTTACGCATTCTGGGCGCAACTGCGCCCGGGCGCCCCGGTCCAGCGCCCAGCCGCGCGATGCCGCTTACCTGAATCGGTGCACGATGCGTTGGAGGGCAATGGGGGCGCTCAAAGGAGACGAACGATGAGCAAGCTGATCCGCAATGCCCTGGCAGCCACGCTGCCGCTGGTGATTTTGGCCCTGCCCGCCCAGGCCGGAACCCCTCGCACCCTCCCGGCGCGCGATGGTGCCCATGCGCCGCCGATCCGGACCGAACCGGTGCAGGGCGTGTATAACCAGTCCTGGTACAATTATGTCGCCGACATCAACGAGGCCGACAAGGAACTCACCAGCGATCTCAAGCGCGCGACCGACCGCGAGGACCGGGCCGATGCATGGGAGGAATACGAGGTCGAGCTGGCCGATGCCGACAAGGATTACGTCAAGGAAATGCGCCAGCGCGGCTACAAGGTCGGCCGCGTGACGGTGCTGGCCTATAACGATTGAGCAGACCCATGAACTGTGGGTAGCGGCCCGTCTCCAGGCTCAGCGGAGATGGGCCGCCTCAGGTGCGGCTAGACCCAGAAACCGCGCCGAAACCATTTGGTGACGATGTATTTCGTGCCCGCCGTCACCGGATTGCCGCTGTGCAGCAGATAGGGATTGGGCCGACCGTCCAGGCCCATATTGTTCCAGATCAGCAACATGCCCGTGCGCGGCAGCATCTTGAATGACAGTTGCGGGAACTCGGTTTCGCCCCCGCCCTGCGGCTCGTTGAGGAACACCATCGCCGTCCAGCTGCGCTGCCCGCCCTTGTTGCGCTCTTTCTGCCAATAGGGCTGGTCGGTATGGAAATAGTCGTGATGGGCCTTGAACTGCTGGCCGACGGCGTAACGTTGTCCCTGCAGCGTTTCTCCCCGCCGCGAATCGATGCCCATCAGCCCGCAGATGCGATCGTCAATGCGCAGCACATCGGGGTGCCAGCGGTCGAGATTGCAGCTGTAGCTCGTCCGAAAATCATTCTGATCCGCGCCGGCGCCTGCGCGATACAGCTCCGAAGGGATCGCATCGGCATCGATCATGCGGATGAGCTCCGCGCATTCGCCGGGGGCCATGAAATCCTGATAGCAATAGATCTGCATCGGGACCTTCACATCGTCGAACGCGATGCGCTGGACGCGCGGATGGGCATCGAGCTTGTCGCCCACGTCGCGGCTGATCCTGGCCAGTTCGCGCCGATGCAGAAAGTCGCTGATCATGGCCGGGGGATGGCGCGCGGGCCCTGTGCCTGTCAACCCGGGCGGTCGTGAAAAGGAAAGACCCGCCGGATGGCTCCGGCGGGTCTTGCACAGGTCGCAGCATGCGCGTTGCGAGCCTTACCAGAAAAAGTCGTTGATCACATCAACGACCTGCCCGGTATAGATGTCCACCAGCAGGACATCGCCATAATAGCGGACCCAGCGATACTGGCCATAAGCCGGGGGAAGGCGATAGGCCCAGGGGTCGTTGATCCAGAAACTGCTGGCGAAAAACGGTGCGCCCAGCGTGAAGCCGATGCCCAGGCGGCGATAGTTCCAGCCGCGCACCGGCGGGTAGTAGCGCCCGACATTGAAGAAGGCGCGGTTCTGGTTGCGCCAGCCATACCAGTCATAGCGCCGATCGTTGCGCCATCCACGATCCCAGCCTCGTCCGCGACCGTCCCAGCCGCGCCGGTCCCAATCGCGACCGTTCCAGCCCCGATCGGCCCAACCGCGCCGATCCCATTCGCGCCGATCCCAGTCGCGGCGGTTGTCGCGATAATCACGGCGGTCGTCGCGCCTGTCTGCACGGAAATCGCGGCGATCATCCCGGCGATCGCGGCGGAAATCTCGCAAGTCTCCGCGCTGGTCGCGGCGGAAATCCTGGCGATCATCGCGCCGGTCGGCGCGGAATTCGGGCCGCGTCACGACGCCGTTGCGGAAATCCTGCCGATCTGCGCGGCGCTCCTGGCGGAAGTCGCGCAGATCACCGCGCTGCTCGCGGCGCAGATCCTGTCGGTCGCCGCGGCGTTCCTGACGGAAATCCTGCCGGTCGGCACGGCGTTCCTGACGGAACTCGCGCGGCGTATCGATCCGCGCGGTGCCGATGGTGTTGCGATTCTGCCCGCGGAACTCGCGGCCGCCACCGCCGCGCTGGCCGCGAAACTCGCCGCCCCCCCGGCGTCCTTCGCGCTGCTGTGCCGCAGGCTCGAGCCCTGTTGCCATGGCGATACCGGGTGCGGTCGACTGGACCGCCAGGTCGGCGGCTTCGGCCCTGTTCGACGTCCATAGCAGACTGGCCAGAGCCAGCGCTGCAAGCCCTGCCGGCAGCCGGAGATGGCGCGCTTGCGGGCGGGAGTGGGTAAGGGAGGAGGGGGATGCTTCTAGGATTGGTGACATGACCAAAATCGACCTTTCGATAATGGCCTGGGCAATCGTGTCGGCAACCACGCGGCACAGGACTGTTGATACTGCAAGGCCATTACAAAGCGGCGCCTGACCCTCAGCTTAACCAATATCGTATACTTCAGAGGCGTTTGTATAGCTATGCCGTCGAAATGAAGGAATTGCATTGCACGCTGAGTAATTCAAGCGTAGCTTGCAACTGCATGAGTTCGCAAGCGGTCCGCGTCCTGGCGTTGCTCACCGGCAAGCCCCGCCCTTTTCGTGAGGATGGCACGATGAGCGCCATTG
Source organism: Blastomonas sp. CCH1-A6 (assembly GCF_001556365.1). Lineage (NCBI taxonomy): Bacteria > Pseudomonadati > Pseudomonadota > Alphaproteobacteria > Sphingomonadales > Blastomonadaceae > Blastomonas > Blastomonas sp. CCH1-A6. Next base: position 3,472 of record NZ_LSIS01000498.1, read on the forward strand.
CGCGCCAGCCGGCGACCGGTCCTGTCATGCTGGGCGAGCTGGGTTTCGAAGGCGATCAGGTGGCTGATCCGGTACACCATGGCGGCCCGGACATGGCGATACACCATTATCCGTTCGACCATTATGCCTATTGGCAGCAGAAGCTCGATTCGCACAAATTGCTGCAAAAGCCGGGTGCGTTCGGCGAGAACATCTCGACGCGCGGGCTGGTCGAAAGCGATATGCGCATCGGCGATCGCTTTCGCCTGGGCCAGGCGCTGGTCGAACTGACCAAGGGACGCCAGCCCTGCTGGAAACTCGATCATCGCTTCGGCGTCTCGGGCAAGCAATCGGTCATGGCGGAAATCGTGCGCACCGCGCGTTGCGGTTTCTATTATCGTGTGCTTGAACCCGGGCTTGTCCAGGCAGGCGATGTCATGCGGCTGGTAGAGCCGGGGCCGTCGGCCTGGACCGTGGACCGCGTGTTCCGGCTGCTGGTCGGCGGGCAATACAAGGCAGAGCCAGAGGCCGTGCGCAAGCTGGCCGATCTGCCCCAGCTCGCCGCCGATTGGCGCAAGCGTGCGGCCGCGCTCGCCGATTGAAGGGAAAGCACATGAAATCGACGCACCGGCCGATGCTGGGGCTGATGCTGGCTTCGGCCTGCATGGCAGGTCCTGTGGCTGCGCAGGACGCCAGCGACCCCGCCGCAATCCACCAGTCGATCCTGACGCTCGACACGCATCTCGACAGCCCGGCCAATCTCGACCAGCCCGGCTGGCGGATTACCGACAGGCACGATGTGCTGGCCGACACGACGCAGGTCGATCTGCCGCGGATGATCGAAGGCGGCCTCGATGGCGGCTTCTGGGTCATCTATACCGATCAGGGTCCCAACGACGCGCGCGGCTATGCGGTGGCGCTGGCGCATGCGCTCAAGCGGCTGCACCAGATCCACGATTTCGTCGCCGCCAATCCGCAGAGCTTCGCGATCGCCACCAAAGCATCGGATGCGGCGCGCATCGCCGCAGCGGGGCAGCGCGTGGTCTATCTGTCGATGGAGAACAGCTATCCGCTCGGCAACGACATCGCCAATCTCGATGCCTTCTACCAGCTCGGGCTGCGCATGGCGGGGCCGGTGCACAATGGCACCAACCAGCTTGCCGATTCGACCAATGGCGAGGCGCTGCACGGGGGCCTCAGCGATCTCGGCAAGGCCTGGGTGCGCGAGGCGAACCGGCTGGGCATCATCATCGACGCCAGCCATGCCGCCGACAGCACCTTCGACCAGCTGCTCGAGCTTTCGAAAGCGCCCATCATCCTTTCGCATTCGGGGCCCAAGGCGCTGCACGACCATCCGCGCAACCTCGATGACGCGCGGCTCAAGGCGCTCGCGGCCAAGGGCGGGGTGATCCAGGTCAACAGCCTCTTCCTGTCGCCCGACAAGCCGCGTCCGACGGTCGATGCGCTGCGCCCGCAGATCGAGACCGCCGATAGCCTGCCGCCCGAGGAGCGCGCCGCGCTGATGAAGCAATGGGCCGAGGCCAATGCCGCCGAGCCGCGCTCCGATACCGATTTCGACCGCTACATGCAGGCGATCTTCTATTGCATCGATCTGGTCGGGGTCGATCATGTCGGCATCGGTGCGGACTGGGATGGCGGTGGCGGGGTGATCGGCCTCAACCAGATCAGCCAGATCCCCAAGATCACCGAGACGCTGCTGAAGCGCGGCCTGTCGCGCGAAGATGTCGAGAAGATCTGGAGCGGCAACGTGCTGCGCGTGATGGCCGAGGTGGAACGCGTCGCGGGCAAATAGCCGGCCCAGGGCTATTTGCGTGCCTTGCGCGCGGAATTGCGATAAGCTCCCAGGGAAGACCGGATGGGAGAAGGCCATGACGCGTCGGATTTCCAGCTCTTTCGCGATGCTGATCGCGGCCCTGGTGTCGCTGTCCACGGCCTCGCTGGCCGCGCCCGAACGCAAGCCCGATCTCGCCGATCTGGTTGCGGGGACCTATGTCGGCGACATCATTTCCGATGCGCGCGGCTCATCGAAATCGGGGGTGACGATCACCGTCACCCGCGTCGCCAAGGACCGGGTGGCGATCGCCTGCGATTGCGCGCGCATCCCCAAGGTCGAAATCCCGATCGAACGGGCGATGGACGCGATCCTCGCGAGCAGCGGGCCGCATGTCTTCCTGATCGAGAACCAGCGCGACCCGCGCCGGCTCAGCCTGACGATCGATGACGCGTCGCTGAGCCTGGAAAAGCAGTAACCCTTGCCTCTTGGGGCACCCAGCCCTCGTCATTCTTGCGAACGCGGGAATCCCGCTTTTGCGCTCATGCTGGAGAAGGAAGCGGGACCCCCGCCTGCGCGGGGGTGATGAAATTGGGCAGACGGAAGACTACGCCATCTCGACCGCGAACAGCGTTTTGCCCTGATAGCGCTCCTCGTCGGGATTGAACACCGGCTGAAGGTCGAACTCGTGCGCGGTCAGTGCGAGGTCGCCCAGTCCGTCGAGCTTGAACGCGCTGACTTTCAGCTCGCGCGGGGGCTTGCCGTCGCGCTCGAGCGTCACGCCATCGAGATAGAGCTGGTCGTGCTTTGTATACAGGATGTGCGGCGCCAGCCTAATGCGCTGCCGGTTATAGGTCGCCTCGAGGCATTTGCGTAGCGCGATGGCTTCCAGGATGGTCTTGTTTGTATCCATCGCGACAATATGACCAATGCTGCACCGCGTTTCAACGGAAAATTGTGCGGTGCAGCATAAGTCCTGATGGCGTCACGCCTTTTCCTCGGCCTCCAGCTCGGCCAGCCATTGCTCAAGCCACTTGATCGTGTACTCGCCCGACAGGAAATCGGGTTGGTCGAGCAGCGCCTGGTGCAGCGGGATGGTGGTCTTGACGCCCTGCACTACGAATTCCTCGAGCGCGCGCTTCAGGCGCATGATGCAGCCCTGGCGGGTGCGGCCATAGACGATCAGCTTGGCGATCATGCTGTCGTAATAGGGCGGAATCTTGTAGCCCGCATACAGACCGCTATCGACGCGCACATGCATGCCGCCCGGCGGGTGATAATAGCTGACCAGGCCGGGCGAAGGCGCGAAGGTGCGCGGGTCCTCGGCATTGATGCGGCATTCGATGGCATGGCCGCGAAACTCGATCTCGTCTTGGCGGACCGAGAGCGGATGGCCTTCGGCAATGCGGATCTGTTCGCGCACCAGATCGACCCCGGTGATCGCCTCGGTCACCGGATGCTCGACCTGAAGCCGGGTGTTCATCTCGATGAAGTAGAACTCGCCATTTTCCCACAGGAACTCGATCGTGCCCGCGCCGCGATAGCCCATGTCCGCCATCGCCTTGGTGACGACCGCGCCCATGCGCGCGCGCTCTTCCGGTGTGATGACCGGCGAGGGGGCTTCCTCGAGCACCTTCTGGTGGCGGCGCTGCAACGAACAGTCGCGTTCGCCGAGGTGAATGGCATTGCCCTTGCCGTCGCCGAAGATCTGGAACTCGATATGGCGCGGGTTGCCGAGATATTTTTCCATGTACACGGTGTCATCGCCGAAAGCCGATTTGGCCTCGCTGCCCGCCTGCTGCATTAGCGTTTCGAGCTGGTCCTCGGACGGGACCACCTTCATGCCGCGGCCGCCGCCGCCCGATGCCGCCTTGATCAGCACCGGATAGCCGATCGATGCGGCGATGATCTTGGCCTCGTGGATGTCCTTGATCGCGCCGTCGGAACCAGGGACCAGCGGCATGCCTAGCGCGCCGGCGGTCTTCTTCGCCTCGACCTTGTCGCCCATGGTGCGGATATGTTCGGGCTTGGGGCCGATCCAGATGATCTTGTGCGCCTCGACGATCTCGGCGAACTTGGCATTTTCCGAGAGGAAGCCATAGCCGGGATGGATCGCGTCGGCCTGGCTGATCTCGGCCGCCGAAATGATGTTGGCGATGTTGAGATAGCTCTGGCCGGCGGGCGGCGGCCCGATGCACACCGCCTCGTCGGCGAGGCGCACGTGCATCGCATCGGCATCGGCGGTGGAGTGCACCGCGACCGTCTTGATGCCCATCTCGTGCGCTGCGCGGTGGATGCGCAGCGCGATTTCGCCGCGATTGGCGATCAGGATCTTCTTGATGGCCATGGGCTTACTCGATGACGACCAGAGGCTGGTCGAACTCGACCGGCTGGCCATCCTCGACCAGGATCGCGGTAACCTTGCCCGCGCGTTCGGCGGTGATCGGGTTCATCACCTTCATCGCCTCGATGATCAGCAGCGGGTCGCCGATCTTGACCGTCGCACCGACGCTGACGAAGGGCGCGGCACCCGGTTCGGGGGCGAGATAGCTGGTGCCGACCATCGGCGACTTGACCGCGTTCGCCATCGAGGGCGCTGCTGGCTCTGCCGGGGCGGCAGGCGCCGCGGGCGCGGCGGCCGGGGCAGCAACGGGTGCGGGTGCTGCGGGGACCGCAACGCTGGCGACCGGTGCGGCGCTGATCGTGCGCGCGACGCGGATCTTGCGATCGCCGTCTTCCACCTCGATCTCGCTCAGCCCCGTCTCGCCCAGCAGTTCCGCCAGTTCGCGCACCAGTTTGCTGTCGATGTTCATGCCGCCTCCCTGTTTGTTGTTGCTGCTTTTGCCGCTTGGTGATGCCATGGTCCTGCGCCCTTTATTCTGCTTTTGATCAGGGGCGGCTCTTTGGCTGCTCCCGTGCGTAATTTCAATCGCTCACCCGCATCATGCCAGCAGACGCGGGGGCGTCAAAGCTCATAACTGCGCTGCGGCCTCCAGCGCCAATAGATAAGACGTTGCGCCAAAGCCGCAGATCGTGCCTTTGGCTGCGCGCCCGACGAACGACACATGGCGAAAATCCTCGCGCGTGTGCGGGTTGGAAAGGTGCACCTCGATCACCGGCGTGGTGATCGAGCGGATCGCATCGAGCAGCGCCACCGATGTGTGGGTATAGGCGCCCGCATTCAGCAGCACCGCCTTTGCGCCGGTCGCCTGCGCCTCGTGCAGCCAGTCGACCAGATGGCCCTCATGGTTGGACTGGCGCATGTCGATGGAAAGGCCCAGCGCCTGCGCGCGGTCTTCGAGCTGACCTGCAATATCGTCGAGCGTGTCCGATCCGTAGATTTCCGGCTCGCGCAGGCCCAGCAGGTTGAGATTGGGTCCGTTGAGAACGAAGATGGTGGGGTGATCGGCCATGGGGACTTTCCGTTCGCTGGCCGGATGCCGCGAGATGCCCCTATGCGGGAAACCGCCGGGTTAGGCAAGAATCCCGCTGTGGACGCTCAGCGGGCCGCCGCCATAGAGCCAGTCCCAGCGCGCCATCACCGCGTCGGGACGCGCGCTGGCGGCGCGGCCGAGCGGCAGCCGCATCGCCAGCGTGGCCAGCGGATTGCCTTCGTGAAAATCCACCCCGTTCGATCGCGCCATCGCCTGGATGCGTGCGGTGCGGGGCTGGCGCAGCGCGAAGAAGCGGGCGAGCGCGGGCGCGATATCTTCGCCCTCGAGCGGCAGCAGTTCGGCCAGTGCATAGCCGTCCTCGATTCCCATCGCCGCACCCTGCGCCAGAAAGGGCAGCATCGGGTGGCAGGCATCGCCGATCAGCAGCGCCCGATTCCGGTGCCAGCCGCGCATCGGCTTGCGGTCGAACAATGCCCAGCGCAACGGGCGCTCGACCCGGGCCAGCAGGGGGGCTAGCGCGCTCCAACCGACGAAATCCGCGCGCAGCCGGTCGGCATCGCCCGGCAGGTTCCAGCCCTCCTCGCGCCAGTCGGATTGCTCGGTCACCGCGACCAGATTCACCAGATTGGGCCGGATGCGATAGGTCACCGCATGGCGGCGCGGCCCGAGCCAGGCCCCCACGCCGGGGGGCGGTGCGGCGGGGTCGGCGGGATTGATCCGCACCAGCGCGCGCCAGGCGACATGGCCGGTAAAGCGCGGGGTTTCCGGCCCGAACAGATGCGCGCGCACCGCAGAGCGGATGCCGTCTGCGCCGATCAGCAGGTTGGCGGTCAGCGTCTCGCCCGATGCGGTGGTGACGGCAACGCCGTCCGCGCGATTATCTATCGTGGCCAGTTCCGTGCCGAGGCTCAATACACCGGGGCCCGCCTGTTCGAGCGCCTCGGCCAGGATCGCCACCAGATCGGCGCGGTGCAGCGTCACATAGGCCGCGCCCCAGCGCCGCTTTGCCGCTTCGCCCAGCGGAACCTTCAGAATCTCGCGCGCGCTGCGGCCATCGCGCAACGTGATCGCCGCCGGGCTCTGTCCCGCCGCGGCCACCGCCTCGCCGATGCCCAGCGCATCCAGCACGCGCATCGCATTGGGGCCGAGTTGCAGGCCTGCGCCCACCTCTTCGAGCGCGGGGGCCTGTTCGATGATGCGCACGTCATGCCCCTTGCGCGCCAGCGCCAGCGCAGCGGCCAGCCCGGCAATGCCAGCACCGGCGATCAGGATGCGCATGGATTGGACCGGGGGCAGGGCATAAACCCGTTTAGCGCGCCATCGCCATCATGCAACCGGCGGTCTTTCGCACGGGCCCATCCGCCGCTATGCCAGCGGTCATGCTGCCCTCGCTGCTCATCATCGATGATTTCCTGGCCGATCCGCACGGCGCGCGTGCCGCTGCGCTCGGCCTTGGCTACGACCCTGCGACGCGCAAGGGCAATTATCCCGGCACGCTCTCGTCCGCGCCGCTTGGCATCGCCGGGCTCGAGGCGGCGGTGGCGCGGATCATCGGCGTTCCCGTGGTGCCGCAGCCGGGAACGACGCACGGCCATTGCCGCCTGACGCTGAAGGGCGATCGCGGGGTCAGCGGCGTGCATATCGACCCGTGCTTCTATTCGGGCATCCTGTACCTGAGCCGCGACGAGGACGCGCGCGGCGGCACCGATTTCTTCCGCCACAAGCGCACCGGGCTCGAGAAAGTGCCGACCGATCCGCTGGCGCTGGCGCAAAGCGGCTATGCCGACGCCAATGCGCTGGTCGAGGATGTCGTCAACCGCGACACCTTTCATCCTGCGAAATGGGAGCGCGTGATGCGCGTGCCGATGCGCTTCAACCGGCTGATCCTGTTCAGCCCGTGGCTGTTCCACAATTCGGCGGACGGATTCGGCACCACCGGCGAGAACGGCCGCCTGGTGCACCTGCAATTCTACGCGCGCGGCTGACCCGCCCGCTTACGATTCGCCGTTTGCGTTCATCGCGCGGGCCTGCGCCTTTCTGCGGCGAAGATTCTCGCGCAGATTGGCGGCAAGCCTCGCCTTGCGCTCTTCGGCAGGGGTCAATTTCGGCGGGGCTGGCGGCTTTTCCATCGGCTTTGCTGCATATCGTCGCACAGGCGCATTTGGCAAGACCGGCGAGGGTTGACAAACCATCGGCACCTGCGCATAGGCGCAGGCCTTGCGAGCGGGCAGCCACGGCGACCCGCTCTTGCAAGCCTGCGAAATGGTGTGCTGCTGTAGCTCAGTGGTAGAGCGCATCCTTGGTAAGGCTGAGGTCGGGAGTTCAATCCTCCCCAGCAGCACCATTTCGCCCTTCCCCCTTCAACAAGGCGGCCCTTTCAATATGGCGGCGTGACCCGCTCCTTTTGTGCAGCGGCGGCGTCTGCCCACCAGGTCAGTTCGTCGGCGAACTTCCCGAAGCTCCGCTCCAGCGACGCGCCGCCCGATCCGATCGGCTGGCCCTGCTCGTCGAGCGTCTGCGTGATCTGCCCGACCGAGATCATGCTGGGGATCACCACCATGCCCATTTCGGATAGCGTGGGGTGCCAGGCCTGGCCGGCGCGCACGCCAGCAAAGCGACCGGCGGAATAGGTGGCGAGCGCGGCGGGTCGCCAGAACCACTGTTCCAGAAAATGGTCGGTCAGGTTCTTGAGGCCCGGCTGCACGCCCCAGTTATATTCGCCCGCCACAAACAGGAACGCGTCCGCCGCTTCGATCTTTTTCGCAAGGTCCTGCATGGCCACCGGCGCCGTGCCGGGCTCGTATTCCTTGTACATCCGGTCGAGCATCGGCAGCCCGACCGCCTTGGCGTCGATCAGCTCGGCCTCGACCCCGCGCTCGCCGAAGCGGCGTACGCAATAATCGGCGAGCCGGATCCCCGCCCGGTCCGAGCGGTATGATCCATAGAGCACCAGCAGTTTCTTCATCGGCAATCTCCTGTCCCGGACGATACGGTCGGACTGCCGCACGGTTCAATCGGTAAACACCACCGTCTTGGTCCCGTTGAGCAGGACGCGGTCGGCCAGATGGTGCCGCACCGCGCGCGCGAGCACGCGCCGTTCGATGTCGCGGCCCTTGCGCACCAGCGTATCGGGCGAATCGGCATGGGTGATCTGCTCGACATCCTGCGCGATGATCGGACCTTCATCGAGATCGGCAGTGACATAATGCGCGGTGGCACCGATCATCTTCACTCCGCGCGCATGCGCCTGGTGATAGGGCTTGGCCCCCTTGAAGCCGGGCAGGAAGCTGTGATGGATGTTGATGCAGCGGCCCGAAAGGAACGCGGCGAGATCATCGGAGAGGATCTGCATGTAGCGCGCGAGCACGACCAGTTCGGCCCCGGTCTCTTCGACCACGCGCTTGATCTCCGCCTCCTGCTCGGCCTTGGTCTCGCGCGTGACGGGCAGGTGGTGGAAGGGAATGCCGCCAAGGTCCAGCCCGGCCAGCGACTCGACCGGATGGTTGGAGACGATGCCGACAACGTCCATCTGCAATTCGCCGATTCGCCAGCGATAGAGCAGGTCGGCCAGGCAATGGTCGAACTTGGAGACGAGGATCAGCACCTTGCGCGGCACGTCGGCAAGGCGGAGCGACCAGTCCATCGCATATTCCTGCCCGAGATCCTGGAAGCGTGCGTCGAGCGCTGCGGTCAACGTGTCGGGCAGTGTGAAGACCACCCGCATGAAGAAGCGCCCCGTCTCCTGATCCTCGAACTGCGCGGCCTCGCGGATGTTGCCGCCGGTGGCGAACAGCAGGCCGGTGACGCGGCTGACAATACCGGGGCGGTCGGGGCAGGACAGGGTCAGGATGTGCAGTGCGTCGCTCATGTTCGGCCTTGGGTTCGCATTGGATCCCATGCTGTTGCCAAGAGCGCGCGCTCGCGTCGAGCCTTAATCTGCCAGCACGTCGTTCCATTCCGGGTGCCGCCGGAAAGCCGCGACGACATAGCTGCAGCGGGGAATCACCTTCCACCCCTGTGCACGTGCCGTATCGATGAGCGCATCGACCAGCTTGCCGGCAATGCCCTGGCCGCGCATCGAATCGGGTACATAGGTGTGGTCGGCGCTCACGCGTCGCACGCCGCCGACGGCCGGTGCTTCGGCATAGGTCAGTTCCGCTTCGGCGCCTTCGGCGCGATAGACGAAGCGCCCGTCCGGGCCTGCGGTTTCGTGATCGATGGTGATCTGTTGGGGACTGTCCATGCGGCTGCTCCTTGCGCAATCATCGCCTCGCCCCGATATGGAAAGGGCATACGGGATCGGCAAGAAGACGCCCGGAGGCGTCCAATCGTTGCGCGATTGCAACGCTTGCCACGATTCTGGCGGCGCAAATGGCGCGTTATCCGCACGAAACCCTTTATCTATCAGCTGACTTGGCTTATATCGCGCGCTCGAAGAAACATCAGGAGATTTCGCTATACGTCCGCCAGCACCCCGTCGCGGCCTTGTTCTGCCACCCAAATCCGGCCCGCGCTTCAATCAGTTCATCCAGTCGCCCCAGGTTCGGGTGATCGATGAGAATGGCGAAAATCTTGGCGTATTGCGTACAGCAGATGCGATAGAACGTGCCGCAGCCGTGGGCCTCGACCTGGTCGAGGTCTCGCCCAATGCCGAGCCGCCTGTCGCCAAGTTCCTCGATGTCGGCAAGTACAAGTACGAGGCCCAGAAAAAGGCCAATGCCGCGCGCAAGAACCAGAAGACGCAGGAGATCAAGGAGATCAAGATGCGTCCGAACATCGATGACCACGATTATATGGTCAAGATGAAGAAGGTTCATTCGTTCATCGACGAAGGCGACAAGGTCAAGATGACGCTGCGCTTCCGCGGTCGCGAACTGTCGCACCAGCAGCTGGGCATGGCCCTGCTTCAGCGCGTGCAGGAAGACGTCAAGGAAATCGCCAAGGTGGAGGCCTATCCGCGCATGGAAGGCCGCCAGATGCTGATGGTGCTGGCACCCAAATAAGGGCGCGCGCCGGTTTCCGGCTTTCAGCGATATTTCGAGCGGCTCTGGTAGCTGATCGTGACACTGTCATTGGCGGGCACGGTCACCTGCCACACATGCTTGCCATCCTTGCGAATCAGCTTGCCCGTCGCCTTGCGAATATCGGTATCGGCGACCTGCGCGAGGTCGATCTCGGCGGTGACGGGCTCGGCATTGGCGTTGGTCAGCACCAGTTTTTGCGTTTCGGGAGCACGGTCGTTAGCGCCGGGCTGGGTTGTGCTGGTGAGAAGCACTGCATCGCTCTGGCCGATGGTGAATTTCACCTCCTGCCCGATCGCATAATCGCGCATCCGGCCCTGGCCGATTAGCAGGCCGTTATCGCGCGACCCATCGAACACTGCGACCCGGCCTGAGGGCAGCGGCAGGCCAAGCCCTGTGGCCGTCTTGTTGTCCATGCGCAGTTCGATCTGCAATGGGGTGGGGAAGACCCGGTTTCGTCCGGCATATCCGCGATAAACGAGTCGTGCTGGCACATTCGCTTTGGACAGCAGCTTGACCTGCTTCTGCCCCTTGGCCGCGACCGTCGAGCGGAAGGGAACGCGGTAAAGCTTGAGATCGCCCAGTTCCTCGAGCTCGGCTTCGACATTGCGCGATGCGGTGACCATGATCGCGTCCGCCTCGCCGCGCACCGGCGCGGTGCGCGCATCGGGGCCATGGC
>NZ_LSIS01000050.1:0-362 GCF_001556365.1 Blastomonas sp. CCH1-A6
ACCATCGACCGCGCCTATTTCGACCTGACGGGCGGCCTCGAACGCTGGCTCTACCGCATCGTGCGCAAGCATGGCGGACGGCAGAGCGGCGGCTGGAGCTTCGACGTTCCGCACCTTTACCTCAAATCCGGCGTGCTCTCGCCGCTGCGCCGGTTCGCGTTCGAGCTGCGCGCCATCGTCGCGCGCCAACCGCTCCCCGGCTACGTCCTCACGCTTGAACATGCGCTCGGCCGCGACCGGCTCAACTTCACCCCCGTCCCCGTCGATCCGTTCGACGCCGCCATGCGCCGCGTCGGTCTCAAGCCTGTGGAGAACTGGCCATGAGGTTCGGACTATCGGGAACAGCCGGATTCGGACGATCA
>NZ_LSIS01000499.1:0-359 GCF_001556365.1 Blastomonas sp. CCH1-A6
TCAGCTCGCGCATGCGTCCGCGCCTGCGCTCGCCTGGGCTGCCGTGGCGAGCCTGGCCGCCATCCCCGCGATGCTGTTCGCGCGGCGGCTGGACGATGTCGCCGCGCGCGCGCTCGCGCTCTATATCGCGGTTGCCTGCGCCGCGCCGATCTTCGGATGGTTCCCGGTCCCGCTTGTGGGCGCAGGCATGAGCTTCCCGCTCGGCCTCTGGCTCGGCATCGGTCTGCTCGCGGCGCGGCGCGGCTAGAACCGGCGCTCGAGCCAGTCGACGGCAAAGCGCGTCATCGCGGGCGCCTCGACCAGCAGCGCATCGGCGCTACCGACCTTGCCCTGCCGTCCGCCGCCCGCCGCGAAGAAAT
>NZ_LSIS01000500.1:0-9713 GCF_001556365.1 Blastomonas sp. CCH1-A6
GGTGGAAGCGATGTGCATCGCGCTCGCCGCTTACAGTTGCAGGGACAGCCTCGGACTCGGATCAGCAAAAGCCGCTCCTCACCGTGTTCCCGAATTAAACCCTCTCGGGCACCGGCGCGATCTGTTGACAACGGATTTTAACCGAAGTCAGCGGCAGTATAATTGACATACAGGATAAAACCAAGCTGTGTCTTGAAGTGATAGCGTTTTCCTTTGGCCCCATCACCGAAAATCCGAGATTTCATGGGCAAATGGTTCGCCATAAATCGAATTGACGCGATTGATAATCCCGCAAGCTTTGTAGTGGGAAAGATGCAAGTAATCGGTCTGCGTAGTTTCGCTGCACTGCTTGAAACGGGTTCCTCAATGGACCGATCCGTTTTCTATGATGGTGTGGCCTATGAACTTCGACGGCGGAAGTCGGAACTGCATATCGATGCTGAAATTCGACCGGCAAGTTTGCGGTATGTTTCCGAATGGCTCGTTCAACAGCTTACAGCGTTTGTCGGTGCCTCGCGCCCGATCTTCATCGCCGACACTCAGCCTGATGTTCATTTAACGGATATGGCTCTGAGCTTCTGCCCAATCGTGGAAAGGCCTTGGCGGCGGATCACGCAAGAGCTGCCTTTCTGGTATGTTATGTGATCCAACTGCCGCCATTGCAGCGTATCGGCCTGGACCATCGTTGTCCGCGGCGATGTAAAGGGTGCCAACTTGGTCCGGAACGTTGATTAGCGCGAGACGCTTATTCCCGAGTGCTGCCCAGCAAGGGACTCCTTTGATCTGAGTATAGCTCGCCGCATCCTCCATGCCCTCAGCAATGGCGAGCACGTCGCCCTCGAACTGCGGTGCCCACGCGCCCCGTTCAGGCTTTCCGAGCATGAATTTGCCATCATGCCATGTTCCGTCGTTGGTCAGCCTGATCCGCTGGATGGCCGTCATCCGGTGCCCGGTTCTGACACCGACCAGTATCGCGGGCCGGAAGGTGGTCTTAGGCTTGCGGCCGAATGGGCACCGCGGATGGAAGCGTAAGTCGGGGAGGTCGATTGGCAGCCGCCGCGACCGAAGGTAGACTTCACCGAGCGTTCCGCGGATCTCCGTGGCCTGATCCCATATCCTTCTGACGTTTGGCGCAGTTCGTTCTGGCTGATAGCTTGGGGCAGAGGAATTCAGGATCGGTTTGGTCCGACCGATTTCGCGCAGGACATCCTCGCTGCGGCATCCCGCAAAACAGTGGACCAGAATACCCCGCTCGCCCTGCCGGACTGAAAGTGACGGCGTTCGGTCTGCATGCGCAGGGCAGATGCACATCGCGTAGGAACCGTGCCAACGGCCCTTCAGCGCAGCAACGATGTCGATGGTCTCCTGGGTGGGTTTGAGCGCAACTAGCATAAACTCGCTCCTCTCAGCTCAGCCTCACCATCTTTCCCCTCTGGATCGACCCGACCTTCTCCGGCACGGCTCGCGATGGCCAACGCCGCTTTCGTCTGTGCGATGCCAGATTCTGGGCGATTGCCATGCGCCGCCTGTTCATTTAGAAAAGTGGGGCGATATCCGAACCACGCCGAAAGGTGTGGTCATGAAAAATCTTCTATTTTTGCTGGTCGCTTTGACGCCGACGCCATCATCGGCGCGCGAACCCGATTGCTGTGGCCGGTCAGCGCGTCAACCCGCTTGCCGCTGCTGGGCTTAGCAAGAAGCTCCTCTTTGTTGATGGAGACGACCCGGCAGAAGTCGAATGGGCGATTAAGCACGGGGGTGATGCGCGCGCCAAGATCATCTTCGTTGATGGCTCTCCCTTCGAGCTCATGAAGGCTCACCAGCGCCGGTTCTACTTTGATCAGGACGGCCGTCTTACCAGCTATTTCGGGATACGCCGGACCCCGGCGCTGGTCGAGCAGCGGGGCGACGTCCTCATAGTCACTGAGCAAGCCATTGCGCGCAAGGGGAGGCGCGTGGGGATTGCAGGTTCAGCCATGATGAGTGCCTGAGTTTTGACGCGGATGGTGTGACCTGCAACGTCCATGATCGCTGGTACCAGTGCGCCATTCCCGGCGCGGGATCGCCGCCGCCGCCCGCCTATGTCTGTGCAGGCGATCTCTATTGCATCAATGGGGAATGCACTCAGGTCGAGCGCGAGGCATCACCTGAGTTCAAGGACGCCATGGTGGCCATGAACGTCATGGGCGAGCTGCGGGACGGGTTTGATCCTGACCGGTTGAAGATCTTCAGTGGCGAGCATTTGCGCTGCACCCGAAAGGTTTTCGGGTTGTCGAACTGCTGCAGCGGCAAGGGCGTGCCGCTTCTCACGCCGTTCCTGTGCGACCGCGAGGACCGTGAGGTAGACAAGCGGGATGACGAAGGTCTGTGCCGCTTTATCGGGACCTATTGCTCAGCCCGCGTGCTCGGCGTCTGCGTGACCCGCAAGCAGTCGTACTGCTGCTATGGCAGTAAGCTCGTCCGTATTCTCAATGAACAGGGCAAGGCGCAACTTGGGATGCGGTGGGGGACGCCGCAGCGCCCTGACTGCGAAGGTTTCCTGATTGCCCAATTCCAGCAGCTTGACTTGAGCCGCATGGATTTCCGGGAAGTTTATGCCGAGTTCGTTGATGCGGCAAAGCTGCCTGACGAGATCGATATGTCGATCCAGATCCAGCAGAAAATTCAGAACTACTACAACACGAACGGTGGGACCTGACCCATGAGCAGCGCCGATATTCTTGCCTTCCCGCATAGCGAGCCGTTTCCGCCAGCGCAGGTGCTCGATCTCGCGGTCAGCGTCGCCATCGGCCGCGATCTGGCGCGCAGCGAGACCGAGATGTTCGCGCTCATCAAAGACTGGTTCTTGCGGCCTGCGACGGTCGGTGAGCTCGCAGCATCGATCAAGCGTCTTCTTGATTGCGGCTCGATCACTCGGGTGAGTTCCTCGCAGGGAGCCCAGCAAAGCAATACCGATCGTCTTGAAACCACGAGAGCCGGCTCGCTTAGTATCGGTGGTTCAGTGGGGCGCGGCGGCAATCGCGCTGCAAATGGCGAAGGCGGCAGTGGCGCTAATGGTGCCATTGGAGGCAATGTCCAAACCGGCATCAGCGGCGGACGGTCGAGATTTGACACCGTGAGCCGTGGAACCGATGCCAACCAGAGCCAAGGCTTCGACTCCTCTACATCCGATAATCGGTCGAATGGATCCAACGCAACGCAGGACAGTGGCAGCTATTCGCAGAGCGGCAGCTTCAACCGGAGCGAAGGGTACTCAGAGAAGGCCTTTTCCCAGGAACAGGCTCTTGAGGACGTACGGCGGATTGATAAGCGCATTGCAGCGATCGACGAGGTCTCGAAATCCCTCAGCAGCAACACCTCGAGCAGGGATGGCTATGGGTCCAATCTCTCCTTTGACCTCAGCCAGATTATCGCGAGCCGGTACCAGGAAAAGGCGGCTGAACTTGGTCTGACAGCACCCAGTCTGGCCCGTACTGATCTTAGCCCCCAAGAGCAGGCGACTGCGGAAGTAGTCGCTCGGGCGATAATCTCCGACTATTACGATCAGCGGGTGGCGCCGTTCAGCGATCTGATCCCAGAATCTGGTTCGCTTGTGGGCAATGTCTCGGGTCCGGGCTCATTTACCGAAGCAGACTTACGCGGACAGGGGCCCCGTCGTTCAGCCGGATCGCCGCGCAATCTTGTCGAGGGGTCATCAGACAGCGCGATCGGCGATAGAATTGAGGAAGGCGGTCAGTCTCTCGGACAGCGCTATGAGACCAATGTGACACGATCCGGCCAGCGCCGGCAGGATTTTCAGCAGGATCGGAAAGGAGAGGGTGGTGCCGACGATCGATTCAATCAACGCTTCTATGACAAAGATCAGCGTTGATTGCCTGACTGTTGGAACATCCCACGAGATTACCAGCTGAGAAAAGCGACCACGAGAAAGGCAACCGACAGCAGCAGGGCAATAATTGAACTGGTCCGTGTTGGGGTTCCGCCATAATTCAGATGGCCGGTCGATGCGTCCAAATCACCCATGCGGGTAAGATGGTCACTGGGCGGATAACCGCGAGATGGGTCACCCGTTCTGTAGTAGTGCTCTATCGGTCCATCGTTGCCGTGCGGGTCTAGGAATCCCATCGCCGTTCTCCTAGCCTTTCCGTAGCGTTTTTACGCCAAAAAGACAATCATAGGATCAACGCTGCGAGGGGTTAGGAGTCGATTGCCGATTCGATTTGTATCAGCGATTGCGTGGGGTGCCAGAATCATACCAGAAGGGGAGCGGTTGCGCTGAATTCAAGCGAGCCGTTGAGAGCATGTTATCGAAGACTGACGCGACCTATCTCGATCTTCGAGAGCGCATTCTATTTGGCGAGCTCAAGGCTGGAGCACCGTACTCTGCCCAGGACATGGCTGCCTACTACGGGCTTCATATCAATATGGCGCGCAGGCTGCTGGTCGCCTTGAAGGTCGGCGGCTATCTTACCCGCTCGGGCACGTCCTATGTCATCTCAACATTCTCGCAGAGCCAAGTTGAGGAATGGCGCCTTTCGTTGGGCGCAATCGTCGAGATCGGAGCAGTACGGTTGGCGCAGTCCGGGGGTGGAACTCTTGGCCCGCTTGCGGCATTCATCGACGAACGCATTCGAAACGTCCCTGTGAAACACGAGGATTTTTTTCTTGGTGCCATGGGGCTGACGCATATCGTCCTGGGTGGCAAGGAAAGCACCCTTGCCAACCTTGTCTCGCAATTCATCCCCCAGGCGTTTTTCCGCCTCCTTTGGATGGCAGATTCTTATGCTGTCCGCACAGGATTTCTAGTGGAGGCGAGCGACCAGTTTCTTGGATCTGCCAGGTCAGGCGACCTTGCGGGCGTTCGCGCAGCTAGCCGGATCTTCTTCGATGGCATCGCCCCTTCGCTCCAGACGCTCATCGAAAAGATGGGCGAGGGCATCTATCCGGTCAACGACCGCCAGGATGGGTTTCAGACGATCGAGGACAACATAGCCGGGTATCCAACCTATGCGGGCAGCTCCCGCACATTCACGCCGATTATAGAGCCTTTGGAAGAGGTCGGTCAGGTAGCCCTGCCGCTTTGCTGAGTGAGGCCTCCTACGCGATCACGGGCTCTCTCGGGTGGAGCCGCATGGCGACAGCTTCGGCTGCACAGTCCCGCGGTTCGGGCGTCCCGATGAGGTCCACAATGACATTAGCTGAACGTTTCATGCCCTCGAGGTCGGCAGCCTCAAGTCGAGCCGCAACTGCATAGGCGACCGCCAAACTGGCGTGTTTGACGTAATCTTCCATGAGGCGAAGCTCGCCGGTGGCGCTGACGATCGCCAGCATCATCCTGTTATGAGCAAGGCTCGTCCCAATCGTGTCCCCGCCATCCGCTTCTTCGAGGAAGTTCTCAGCCAAGGCGCGGATAACAGGTAGTGCCGGCGCGCAGTCCATGGACGACAGCCTGATGATTGCCGCGGCTTCGATTGCCGCTAGTTCGGCTATCTTATCATCGAGTTGCTTGCCGCTGGGCTGGTACCATTTGAAACGGGCCCAGTCCGTCTTAATGAAACCGGTGCTCCGCAGTTCCGCAAATGCGGCGGCACCCCAGTCTGCGTCCATTCCCACGATCGCGGCAAGCGAAGCTGGGTCAGTGCCCTCATATCCGAACTTGGAACTGATGCTGCAGCGCCGAATTTGCTCCATGCACGCGTCAGGGCTGATCGCCATCCGCTTGGCAGCTTCCTGGTAGAGCTCAATCCGTTTCGCCATGCGGCAATAGTAGCATGACGGCAATTCTCATCAATCGGCCTTTGGCCAATCGCCTCCGTGTACCTCACGCTCGTATTTCGAAATACGCTTCCATGCGATGGCGATTTCGTCAAATCCATCGTTCGAGAACAAGCGTTCGCACAGGCGGTCGATTTCGTGCGGGTCGTTAGGCAAGCTCTCGTCCTCACGGTACTTTGCGACCGCGTCCATTACTTTCAGAGCGTCGTCGTAGTTTGCCATTCGGTGCTCGTTTCGACCCTGTGATCGGTCGCATTGCTGTGGACCGTATGTCAAGACTGTATCACTAACTATCAAGGGTTTGCCGGTTGTTCGATTGGGCGCATTGCCGGTTGCATTGGCGTCGAGGCAAGCCTGTCGCGTGAAAGCGTTAGACTGCGCTGCGTTGGGTCGCGCTCAGCATCAAAACCCTTGAGTCGGTATGGCGCTCCTCTGCGAGGCGGACCGCCGCAAATCTTATGACTAGTATCGTCACCTCCGCACATTGGCTGTTCAGATTCGCTACGAATCTGCTAGATGAACGTTGGGCTGAGATTCTAATGGGATATCATTTTGCGCTACAAAGCAGACATCGCAGGAGGCTCCCTAAAGCTCTACGAATCAAGAGTTATCGCCGGGTTGCTGCTCGAATCTGTTTCAGCGGAAAAATGGAAGCAAGCGATCGAAGTCGAGAATGTGCTGCAGAAAACATCTCTGGGGACAGCAAAGCGCCAGGCCAGCCTTATTCGAACACGCCTCAAAACAATGACGCCTGACCATTGGCGGTTGGTTCGAGATGGTTCGAAACCCTTGGCCACCCAATCCGTGTTTGCGGCAGCAATCTCGCACAGCCAGTTGCTGAAGGATTTTTTGCTGCTCTTTGTTTGCGACCAATTTCGCACTGGCAACCTGGAATTGACCCGTCGCCATTGGCGCACGTTTGTAGCTTCGTGCCGAGAGCGTGATCCTGAAATGCCGATCTGGACACAATCTACCACTGACAAATTGGGCGACAGTGTTTTTCAGATTCTGACGGAGGTTGGAATGCTTTCCGATGGTTCTAAACCATTGCTCCAGCGGGTTCATTACCAGCCTGAAATAATGAGTTATCTTCACGAGCATAAATGCGACGAAGTCGTTCGCGCTATGCAGGCTTTCATATGACAAACTTACAGGCTCGGCTCGATCGTATTCGAGATAGGATCACGTCCGAGGAATTTCTGCACGGTCGCGGCCTCGGTAATGATGTGCCTTTCTACGCGTTCGATTATCCCAGCGTGTCGGAGCAGCAAGTCAACAATCACATCGAATGGCTGCTTGAGGATCTTGCCCGGAAAACTGGACTTAAGATTGGCGTGGTCAACATGTTCGAGTTGGCCGTTGAGCAACTGAAGAAGCGTGACCTTTATGCGAAGGCATTGGCAATGGAGAAAGCCAAAGGGGTTAGCTCGTTGCTCAGTGCGCTCAAGGGTCCACTCGAGCCCGGGAAAATGGCGGCTGCCTTGCTGGATAAATTTGGCGGCATGACGCTCGACATGCTGTTTTTGACAGGCGTGGGCCCGGCATACCCGTTGATTAGGACACATAGCCTTCTCAACAACCTTCAACCTCTGTTGGGTAGCGTCCCTCTAGTGCTATTCTTTCCTGGGCGATTTAGCGGCCAGAGCCTTCAATTGTTCGGTGATATGCAAGAAACGCCGTACTATCGCGCATTTAGATTGGTGGATTGATGCTCATGAATATCGAAAGTATTTTCACCAAAGACATCAATCGTCCGATCAATGGTGTTATCAAGGCCGATCAGCGCGACAAAGCCTATAACGAACTTGAAGAGTACGTGATCACCAAAGAGGTGGATCGGCATTTGCGTCAGTTCGTAAACGCCTTTCTTCAGGGGATTGACAGCAGGAATGACGCTGAGGTTTCCGCAAGGATGGGCGTCTGGGTCTCCGGTTTTTTCGGATCAGGCAAATCCCATTTCATCAAGATTTTGTCCTACCTGCTGGCCAATGATGCGGTTACGGAAGACGGCAAACCTGATCGTGTGCCCCTCGACTTCTTCATTGAGAAGGCCGCTGGCGACAGCGCCTTTCAGGGCGATTTGCGGCGAATGGCAAACGCCCAGACCGAGGTTATACTCTTCAACATTGATAGCAAGGCGGAACAAAATCACAGCCGGGATGCCATTCTTCAAGTTTTCCTGAAGGTTTTCAACGAGCACCTCGGATACTGTGGGGATCACCCGGAAGTCGCCCACATGGAGCGTTTTCTGGATGGCAAGGGGAAGTTCCAAGCATTTATCGATGTGCTGGCCGCCGACCATAACCTTGACTGGAGAGCGGAGCGCGATTCCTACCAATTCTATGGCTCGGAGGTCGCTGCGGCGCTGAGCAAGGTTCTCAGCCAACGGATCGAGGACCCTCAAGCGTGGATTGACAACCTCGATAAAGGTCTGGCCCTGACCATCGAGAACTTCGCCAAGTGGGTCAGGCAGTACCTTGATCAATCGGGCGGGGCAAAGCGCTTGGTCTTTCTTGCCGACGAGGTTGGCCAGTTCATCGGCGGCCAGTCCCAGCTCATGCTCAACCTCCAGACGATAACGGAAAATCTTGGTACTGTCTGCGATGGCCGGGCCTGGGTTGTGGTCACTTCGCAGGAGGACATTGAAGCGGTCGTTGGAGGAGCATTCGAGAAGGATCGCAGCAAGGACTTCTCGAAGATCCAGGGTCGGTTCACGACGCGCCTTTCACTTTCGGGAGCAAACGCGGATGAGGTCATTCAGCGACGTCTGCTCGAGAAGGCCCCCGCTGCCCAAGACGCCTTGAAAGCCTTGTTCCGCGAAAAGGGAGACATCCTACGCAATCAGATCACGTTTCGTGATTCAGGCATCACGCTGCGTTCCTTTGGTGATGCGGATGGTTTCGTCGAATGCTACCCATTCGCTCCATATCAATTCCTGCTGGTCCAGAAGATTTTCGAAGCCAGTCGTCAATTCGGCGCGACCGGCGGTCACCTTTCGAAGGGTGAGCGCTCAATGCTGGATGCATTCCAGACTGCTGCGAAGGCCATCAAGGACAAGCCTATCGGGGCGCTCGTCCCGCTGGACGCCTTTTACCCCGCAATTGAGAGCTTTCTGGAAGGTGTCGTCCGCACGGCGATCGGCAGGGTAGAGAACATTGCAGACCGCAGCGACTTTGATGCGCGAGTTCTGAAGACGCTGTTCCTCATTCGCTATGTCGAGGAAGTCCCTGCAAATATCGATAATTTGGTCACGTTTTTCGTGGACGAGGTCGACGCGGACAAGCGAGCGCTGAGGTCAGAGATTGAGCAGAGCCTGCTTCGGCTCGAGCGTGAAACGTTGATCAGCCGCAATGGCGATCTCTACTTCTTCCTGACGAACGAAGAGCGGGATATCAACAAGGAGATCAAAGATCAGGACTACAGCCAAGCGGACCTCAACCGCCTGCTTGGCGACGTCATTTTCGAAGACGTATTGCGAGATCGCCGTTATCGCCATGCCGCCAACGGGAAGGATTTCGATCTCACCCGGTTGATCGACCTGACGCCCTTTGGCAACCGGGTAGAGGGCAGCTTGATCCTCTCGGTTCTGACCCCTCTGGCGCCAGACTTTGGCACCTTCAACGACGCGCGGTGCATCGAGTTGAGTGTGGATGGCTCCGTCGGGCAGGTCGTCGTCAAGTTGCGCGACGATCAGAAGCTGTCAGACGAGATCACCGCTTACATCAAAACAGAGGCCTACCTGCGCCTCAAATCTGATGGCTCACTGCCACAGACAACCAAGCGCATTCATGACGACAAGCGCCTGGAAAACTCACAACGCCGCAATCGCATCAGCACTTCGCTCACGCAAATGCTGGAGGAGGCGAAATTTTATGTGCTGGGCTGTCCCCCGTCAGCACCAATGGCACAGATTTGAGGTTGTGATTTAAGGAGGGTTG
>NZ_LSIS01000501.1:0-2634 GCF_001556365.1 Blastomonas sp. CCH1-A6
CCCTTCACACGGGTGGGGTCGCAGGTTCAATCCCTGCCGCGCCCACCATCTTTTCCCGGAACGTGAGAAAAGATGGCGTTCGCAGCCCCGATGGGCTCTCGCACAGGGACGTTCTGCTTACTTGACCTTCGCGGCCGTCGCTTCGATCTCGATCAGGAATTGCGGGCCGGCCAGCGCAGCCACCTGGACCGTGGAACGGGCGACCAGATTGGGGTTGGCCGCGGTGCCGAAGAACTCGCGATAGCCTGCGTTGAAGCCGGCAAAATCCATCTTGCCGCCGAGCTTGGGGTCGCCGACGACGAACACGGTGAGCTTGACGACGTCGGACATCGCATAGCCCTGCTTGGCGAGCGCCGCCTCGATCTTCTTGAAGGTGCTGATCGTCTGCGTTTTCGTGTCACCATAGGCCTCGATCCCTTCGGTCTTCGCCGGGTCGATCGGGCTGGCGAGCTGGCCGCTGAGCATCAGGATTTCCGCGCCCGGCGGGATGGTGACGCCGCCCAGGATGATGGCTGGCGGCGGATTGGTGTGGCGCACGATGCCTTGCGCCAGGGCAGGAGCGCAGCACAGGCTGGCGGCGATCGAGGTCAGCAGGATTTTGCGGATCAAGAAGATTTCCTTTCGCGTGACAGGAGGAACGACCCCGGCAGAAGCTGCTCCGCCGGGGCCGGGAACGAACGTCAGAAGCTCACGGTGCCCCGGACATACCAGAAGCCGCCCGCCCAGCCGAGCGGCGATGTATCGGGATAGAGCGAGCCGTTGGCCGCGCCGCCGGTCTGCGGATAGATGTTGCGGGTCTCGCGCTCGGGATAATTGTCGAAGATGTTCTGCCCGCCCACCGCGATGCGGTATTTCTCGGCAAAGGTGATCCCGACTTCCAAATCGGCCCAGACCTCCGCATCGAAGGTCTTCGGCCAGGGATTGGGATAGAGCGACGCGAAGGCCGGATCGAACCCGGTTGCAGGCGCGAAGAAGGTGGTGATGCTGCTGGCATAGTTTACCCGCGCGGTCACGTCGAACATGCCGCTGGTGAAGGTCTCCGACAGCACAGCGCGCCAGCGCGGCAGCGATTCCTCGATATTGCCCTCGCGCACACGATCGATCAGCGGCGCCGACGCCCCGCCGATGGCCGCCGACTGGACGACCGAACGGATCCTGGTGACCTCGGTCTTGTTCCAGTTGACCGCGAGGCTGGTGTTGAAATTGCCGATGCCGGTCGCGGCCTTGTGGGTCAGCACCGCGTCAATGCCCTGCGTGCGCGTGGCAAAGCCGTTGGTGAAGAAGTTGATCTGCCCCAGATCGAGCGCATTGGCGACGCCAAGCGCCAGCAGCGCGGTGCGGTTGGCGGCGGTCACGTTGAAATTGCCCGTGATGCCGATGCGGTCCTTCACCTTGATGTTGTAATAGTCGAGCGTGAAGGTGAAGCCGCCGCCGGGCGTCAGCACGAGACCGCCCGAAAAGCTCGTCGATTTCTCGGGCTTGAGCGGCGAGGAACCATAAGCGATGCCGACGATGCTGTCGGGCCGCACCGTGGCGACCGCGACCGGTACCGGGCTGCCATTGGGAAAGGCGGTCTGCACGTTCTGCGTGAACTGCTGGCCCGGCGTCGGCGCGCGGAAGCCGGTGTTGAAATTGCCGCGCACCGCGATCGCATCGGCAATCGCCCAGCGCGCGGAAATCTTGCCGTTGATCGTGTCGCCGAAATCGGTGAACCGGTCATAGCGCAACGCGCCCGACAGGGTGAAGCTCTCGACGATATCGGCTTCGAGGTCGAGATAGGCCGACACGCTGTTGCGCCCGCCCGAGGTCACCGAATCCGGGCCGAAACCGGGAAAGCCGTTCGCGCCCACAGGCTTGGTCGACAGGAAGGTGGTACCGTTGGCGCGCTGCACCGTCTGCGCGGCGAAGGGCCCTGTGACCCAGGATGCCCGGTCGCCAAGCCCCACCTCATAGCTCTCGCGCCTAAATTCGAAGCCGCCTGCGACGTTGAGCGGGCTCGCCAGCCCGATCTCCCAGGGATAGCTGAGATCGAGATTGAGGTTGGTTTCGGTCTGCACCAGCTTGCCGAGATAGAAGCTGGTCGGGCTGTCTGGCCCCAGCGAGGGGTTGAGCGTGTTGCTCATGAAATAGCGGATCTTGTTGGTGCCGGTCGACCCCGACAGGTCATAGGTCATCCCGAAACCGGTCTCGCCCTTGTAGCCGCCGACGATCGCGAAATCCTCGTTCTCGGCCTCGAAGAACGGGGTGAAGCCATTCGGGAAGATCTGGCTCGCCTCGAAGGTCCGGCCGGTCTCGCTGAAATTGCCGTTGGGCAGCCGGTCGAGATAGGTGGTGTTGATCGACTTGCCGAACGATCCGGTATTGCCGAAGCCGACCCCGCGACCGGGAATGGCGGTGGTGGTGACGCCGATCGGACGGCGATAGTTGAAGTCATTGCCCTGGCGCTGTGTGCCCCAGTTGCCGAACAGGTACAGCTCGTCCTTGTCCCCCAGCGGCAGCGAGGCGTTCAGCACGACGCGATAGGCGCGGTTCTCGGGCTGGCCCAGGCGGTTGCCCTTGGCGATCGGCGGGCGGATTCCGGCGGCGACGAGCGGCGCGATTTCGGGGCGCGGGGCAGAACGGTCCCAGATATTC
>NZ_LSIS01000502.1:0-748 GCF_001556365.1 Blastomonas sp. CCH1-A6
GCGCGGCATCGGCGGCGGCGCGGTCACCGGCAAAGTGCAGCTCGCCCACCCGGCCCGGCTCGATCCAGAGCGATTCGCCGATCGCGAGGCCAGCCGCGTGCAATCGGTCGGCAGCGGCGTTTAGCTCTCCCGCAGGCAGGCTGTCTGCTGCTATCAGCGTGGCGATGGGCACGAACATTTCCCCCGAGACCGCCGACAACACCCGTCCGGCGCTGGCGCTTATTGCCGGACCCACCGCCAGCGGCAAGAGCGGATTGGCGGTGCGCTATGCGCAATTTCTGCAATCTCGCGGACAGCGCGCGGTGATCATCAATGCCGACAGCGCGCAGGTCTATGCCGACCTCGCGGTACTTTCGGCACGCCCCGCTGAAGACGAGATGGGCGGGATCGAGCACCGGCTGTTCGGCTATATCAACGGAGCCGAGACCTGTTCCGCCGCGCGATGGGCGGAGGATGCGCGGGGCGAGATCGCGGCAGCGCATGCCGCAGACGTGTTGCCGATCCTGGTCGGCGGCACCGGCCTGTACCTGCGCACCTTGCTCGACGGCATCGCGCCGGTCCCGCCGATCGATCCCGCGATTCGGCAGGCGGTGCGCGCGCTGCCGGTGGCGGAGGCTTATGCCGCGCTGCAGACCGAAGACCCCGAGGCCGCCGCGCGGCTGAACGCTGCGGACACCACCCGCGTCGCGCGCGCGCTCGAGGTGGTACGATCGACCGGTCAGACGCTCAAGGCGTGGCAGGCGCGCAA
>NZ_LSIS01000503.1:0-14522 GCF_001556365.1 Blastomonas sp. CCH1-A6
GGCGTCAATACCGGCGGCGTCAGCGTCGGCATGGGTGCGAGCATCACGGGGGTCGATCTCACCGCCGTGCGCAACATCGCGCTACCAGGCTTTGCCGAGACCAACCGGGGCCGGGGCGATGGCCGCGCGGTCCAGGGCTTTGCCGAATTGAGCTACGCGATCGAGGCAGGCAATGCCACCTATCGTCCGTTCGCCAGCGTCGCCGTGGGCGAGTTCAAGCTGGATGCGCTGACGGAAACCGGCGGCGCGGCGGCGCTGTCGGTGCGTCGCCAGAGCTATCGCAGCGGTTCGGTGACGGTCGGTGCCGATGGCACGGTGGGCATGGGCAGGGTCAACCTCTCGGGCACGCTGGCGGGCCGGTTCCAGGTCGGCGATCGCGATCCGGCAGCGCAGATTGCGCTCGCCGCCGCGCCCGCCCAGGCCTTCACCATCCGCGGCGTCCAGCTCGACAGCTTCGCGCTGGCGGCACGGCTCGATGCCACGGTGAAGCTGACCGACGGCGCAGACCTGTCGCTGGGCTATACCGGCCTGATCGGCAAGGACACCGCCGATCACGGTGCCCGCGCGACGCTGTCGGTCCGCTTCTGATCCGAACGAGACGCGGCGGACCGCCGGAGCCTGGGGCAGTTCTCTCAGGCTTCGGCGGTCCGTGCGCGGGGCAGGCTGGTCTGCACGGAAAGTCCGGCGGTCAGTTGCAGGCCTTGCGCTCGGTTGCGGCCCAGCCGATCGCGGCCTCGAGCATCGCGACATTCTGCGGCTGCGCATAGGTTTCGGGCGCATGGCCGATCGCGGAATAGAAGATGCGTCCCCTGCCGATGCAGTGCGTCCAGGCGATGGGGTGGTCGCCCATGCGCAGATCCTCGCCCTTGATGCCGACCGGACTGTAGGTGCTCTCGTCTAGTGTCAGCAGCACCCTGGTGCCGATCCGTCGGGGGTTGGTGCCGAAGCTGTACCATTCATCGGTCATCCGCCATTCCGCCGGCAGCGCCTTGGCGAGCGGGTGATCGCGATCGACCGCGATCCGCGCTTCCTGAAGCTGAGGGTTCATCGGATGGCCGATAAAGCGCGCGCCGAGCAGATCATCGGCATACCAGTCCCAGAACCAGGCCGGATCGCCCGCCGATCCGTGGATGCCGACGAAACCGCCGCCGCGCTGCAGGAAGGACTTGAACGCCTTGCGCTGGCCAAAGGTCAGCACATCGCCCGAGATATTGTTCCAGATGACGGCATCGAACTGGCCCAGCGTCTTCGCGTTGAAGGCGCCGGCCTTGTCGGTCTCGACGATATGCCAGCCCTTGCGCTCGGCCATGGCAAGGAACGCGGCATGCGCGGCATTGACCGAGGGCGTGTCCTTGAAGCCGATGATCTTTTCGAACAGCAGCAGCCGCGGCTTGCCGTCGCGGGGCAGGGCGATCGCGAGGCGGTCATTGTCATAGCGCTGGCAGCGCTTTTGCCTGTCCTCGGCAGTGACCGGCAGCGCGTGCAATTGCGCATCGAGCGGGCCGAGCGCGCTTGCGGGCACGCCGACAAACGCGGCGAACTTGGCCACCGTCAGGATCGCCGCGAAGGTCGGCGGGGTGGTGCCGGTAAAGGCAGGTGGGGTCTTGTCGAAATCCTGACCCGTAGCCGCCTGGGTCAACCTGCGCGCCTCGGGATTGAGCAGCACGTCGATCAGCGGGCTCTCGACCGAAAAGGGCTTGTCGCGCAGCGGGCAGTCTGTGACGGCTTGCGCGTTCAGCTGGCCGGGTACGCCGAGCGCGAGCGCGGCCATTGCGAGCGGACGGAGCATCGACAATCGCTTCACAGCACGTTTTCCTTCATCAGCTTGACCGCATGATCCGCCGCGCGCGCGGACAGCGCCATATAGGTGAGCGAGGGGTTCTGGCATCCCGACGAGGCCATCGCCGCGCCGTCGGTAATGAACAGGTTGGGCACCTCGTGCGCCTGATTGAAGGCGTTGAGTACCGAGGTGGAAGGATCGCGCCCCATGCGCGCGGTACCCATTTCATGGATGCCCAAGCCCGGCTTGCCCGGTTCGGGCGATTGCATCACCACCTTGGCGCCTGCAGCCTCGAGCATCGCCCTGGCATCGGCCTGGATATGCTGGATCATCGCCTTCTCGTTGGGGCCGTGGGCACAATCGATATGCGGGATCGGCAGGCCCCATTTGTCTTTGCGCGTGGCGTGCAGCGTCACCCGGTTCTCCGGATTGGGCAGCATCTCGCCAAAGCCGCCGAGAAACGCGGTCCATGGCCCGATGGTATGCGCGCGCTGCTTGATCTCCGCGCCAAGAACGCCCGGCTGCAGCGCTGCCCCGCGCCAGCCCGCGCGCGAGATGCCGCCCTGGTAGCCATAGCCGCGCACGAAGCCTTCGCCCGGCTCGGTGACGTTGCGGAAGCGCGGGATGTACAGCCCCGTCGGGCGGCGTCCGCGATAATAGCGGTCCTCCGGTCCCGGGAACATCGCGATGGTGATCAGCGCGTACATGTGATCCATCAAGTTGCGCCCGACCTGGTCCGATCCGTTGGCGAGCCCGCGTGGGAATTTCTCGGATGCCGAATTGAGCAGGATCTGGGCGGTGCCGATGGTCGAGGCGTTGAGGAAGATGATCCGCGCCTGATAAGTACGCCCTTCCTTCGTCTTCGCATCGATCACGCGCACCCCGGTCGCCTTGCCGGTCTTCGGGTCGTGCTCGATCGAATGGACGATCGCATCGGTGACGATGGTCAGGTTGCCGGTGCGCTTCGCTGCGGGCAGCGAAGAGGTGAGGCTGGAATGCATCGCGCCGAAGCTGCAACCGCGCTCGCAGATCGAACGGTTCTGGCAGCTGGCCCGGCCCAGTTCCTCGTGGTGCGGCTGCGCGACCGAGAGGTTGGCGGTGCGCCCCGAGATCACCTTGCGCCCGGCAAAGCGCTGCTCGACCGCCGCCTTGAACTGCTTTTCGGCATCGTTCAGCTCGAATGCGGGCAGAAACTCGCCATCGGGCAGCTGCGGCAGGCTTTCCTTCGATCCGGCAACGCCGATGAACCGCTCGACATGATCGTACCAAGGGGCAAGATCGGCATAGCGGATCGGCCAGTCGGTACCGTGCCCATCCTTGGCATTGGCCTCGAAATCCATTTCGGACAGGCGATAGCTCTGCCGCCCCCACATCACCGAACGCCCGCCCAGATGATCGCCGCGGATCCAGGTGAACGGTCTGTCTTCGGGCTTCGAATAGGGCTGTTCGCTGTCCTTCGGCCAGAATTTCTTCGTCGCCTCATTGAAGGCATAACATTGGCTCTGCACTGGATAGTCCCGCGCGACCTCGTCCTCGGGCACCTGCATGTTGTTGGCAAATTCCCAGGGCATCTGGTGGTCCATATAGTCCCTGGCCGGGTCGATATTTTTGCCGCGCTCCAGCACCAGAACCTTCAGCCCGCGTTCGCACAGCTCCTTGGCGGCCATTCCGCCGCTCATGCCCGAACCGATGACGATGGCATCAAAAGACATCTGCATGATCTCCGATCAGAAAGGGCCGAGCGTGGCGAACGGGCGCATGCCCGGCGCGACCGGGATCGATGGCTGCCATGGACCCGGCACATGCTCGTAGATCAGTTCCTGGGTCAGGCCGATCTCGCTGCTGAAATAGAGGCCCACGATCAGCTGCTTGAGCGTGTGGTATCCGACATCGGCAACCGAAACCACCGGCGCGATGAACGTGCCTTTTGGCGCACCGGGCTTGGGCGGGACGGGCTTGAGCGCAGCGGCCTCGTGGTCGCGCAGAAAGGCAAGGCGCTCGTCCGGCGACAGCGCCGCGAAATCCTTGCCGGTGGCCGCCCTTGCGGCTTTGCCGATGCGGTCGAGCGCACCGGACAGCGCCTTGCGCGTCTCATCAGATGCCCAGTCGGTGTACATCGCCGCAAGCTGCTTTGGCACGCCAGCCTCGGCTGCGCCGGGCGTGTCGGTCTGGGGAATGATCGTATCGGCCACCAGATCGAGCAGTTTCAGCTGACCTTCGTCCAGGGTGGCGCGCGCGTCCGATCCGGGCACATAGCCGCATCCCGCGACCGCTGTCGCGCCGAGCAGCGCCATGATGCCGTGCAGCGCCGTGCGCCTGTCGATTTCAATCGCTATGTGCATCGTCCTGCTTTCCCCTTTCAAGCGCGCGCCGATCCTGCGGCGTGCACGCGACGCTCCCAAAGCCAGAGCAGCGCGAATATGCCGAGCAGCACCGCCGGGATGACCGCCACCGTCTGGAACGATATCTCTGCCGCATCCCGCAGCACTGCCTGCATCCGCGCCGATCCGGGGGCCAGCGCGGCGAAGGCTTCTGCTCCGCCTGTGCTGGCGATCTTGGCTTCGTCATAGATCCGGCCCAGTTGCGGCAGCACAAAATAGATGGCGATCGCCCCCGCAAAGCCGATCAGCCCGATCCCCCAGGAACCGCTCTGCGGATAGCGGCGCGCCACTGCGGCGAGCATCGTCGGCCACATGAAGCACACGCCGATCGCCCAGAGCGTTGCAGCCATCAGCGCGCTTGTCGGCGTGTCGGCGCGAGACAGCAGAAACAGCCCCGCGCACGCCGGCAGGGTACAGATCAGCAGCAGCCCCATGTCCGACAGGCGGTGCGCAAGCGATCCGGCAAAATGCCGCATCACGAACATGACCGCAGCGACATAGACCAGCACGACGATACCCGGCATGCCGACGGTCTGGGTCAGCGCGACATCGACCCATGCCGCAGGCGCGAGTTCGGCCGACGCGGTCAGCAGCATGATGCCGAAGAAGATCCAGAACCCGGGACGGCGGAATGGCTCGGACAGCATCGTCCGGAAGCTGGTGCCCGTTTCGACGCTGGCGATGGCAGGGAAAGGGCGCCGCAGCACGAGAATGACAAGCGCAGCGCCGGGCAGCAGGGGCATGGCCACCAGCCAGCGCCAGTCCATCGCAAGCTGCTGCTGCACGACAATCGCCAGCAGGCCGCCGAGCACGATCCCCATCGGCCACCAGGCGTGCAGGCTGTTGAGCTTGCCGGTCTTGTCGTCCGGAAACAGGCGGGCGGTCACAGGGTTGATCGAGGCCTCGGTCGCCCCCCAGCCGCAGCCCCAGATCACCATCGCGACATTCAGCAGCATGACATTCGGCCCGGCATGCGCCGATATCAGCACCAGAAGCGGACCGACGATAAAGCAGGCACCGGCGAACAGCAGCACGCGCCGCGCGCCGAACCTATCGAGCAGCGGGCTGATCACCAGAAGGCTGAGCGCAAAGCCGAGAAACGCGTTGCCCAGCACCGCTCCGATCATCTCGCCCGAATGCCGCGCGTCGATCGGATCGAGCAAGGCGGACTTGATGGCTCCTGCTGCCCCGACCCGGATGGCGTTGGCAAAGGCGGCGTTGAACAGCGCCAGCACGCATAGCCAATATATGGTTCTTCGCGTGGCATGCGATGCTGCCATGACACGTTCCTCCCCCTTGCGGCCATTGCCGGCAACCGTGATCACGGTTGCCCGTGGGATTTTGCCACGACAATTGTGCCATCACCTAGCATGGGATTGCTCTTATTAGAACCGCAATTTTATAATTGATCCGGGCGCGCGGATGCTCCGGCGCACGCGCCGAGGGTAGCGCGAAGCGCCCGTTGGCGTCGGCAGGAGCTAGTCCGCGATGGTCAGCGTCTGGCTGGCCTTGCCCCAATCGTCACCAACGCTGCTGGCATGGTCCAGGATCGCTCCGGGATCGCGCAGAGTGAAGCGGTTGGCGCCAGCGAGCGACGGGAGATCATCCCATGCGACTGGCACTGCGACCGGAGCACCATCGCGCGCACGCACGCTATAGGGCAGGACCGCCGTCGATCCGCGCCGATTGCGCATCCAATCGATGAAGATACGGCCCTTGCGGCGCGCCTTGGACATGGATGCGGTGTAGCGCCCGGGATCGGCCTGTTCGAGCGCCTGGGCAAAGCTCTTGGCGAACCCCTCGGTCACCGCCCAGTCCGCGCCCGGGTCGAGCGGGGCGATCACATGAACGCCCTTGCCGCCGGTCACCATGGGGAAGGTGACGAGCCCCATATCGGCGAGATGATCGCGCATCTGCCGGGCGGCAGCGGCGATATCGGCAAAGCCGATGCCTTGATCGGGGTCGAGATCGAAGACCAGCCGGTCGGGATGCTCGATATCGTTCGCGCGCGATCCCCAGCCGTGAAACTCGATGGCTCCCATTTGCACGCAGCGCAGGATCGCGGCCTTGTCGCCCAGCACAAAGACGGGATCGGTCGAGCCATCGGCCTCCTCGATCATCAGCGAGCCGATTTCCTTGCCCCAGCCTTTCTGGACATGTTTCTGGAAGAAACCTTGTTCGCTGATCCCCTGCGGGCAGCGGAGCAACGCCACCGGACGGTTGGCGATGAAGGGCAGCATCAGCGGGGCGGCCGCCTCGTACCAACTCGCGAGATCGCCCTTGGTCGGGCCATCAGCCCCGAACAGCGGCCGGTCGGCATGGGTGATGCGGATCGAAGGCTGGGGCGCGATCCAGCCGGCAGGTTGGTTCATCTCGATCTCCCCGGTCACCTCGGCTGCTGGCTTGTCACCGCGCAGGCCGATGAAGCTTGCATGGCGCAGCACCCCGTCATGCGTATATTCGGCATAGCGCACCTCAGCGACCAGTACGGGTTCGATCCAGTGCGCCTTGCCGGCCACAGCCTTGGCATCGACAATGGCAGGCTCGGCCCGGGCAAGGTCGGCCAGCTGCGCCTGCAGCTCTGCTGCCGTGTCGGTATCGAAGCCGGTGCCGACGCGGCCTTTATAGACCAGCTGGCCACCTTCATGCTGGCCCAGCAGCAGTGAGGCAAAGGGCCGTCCGCGCTTGGCGCTGGCGATCCAGCCGATGATCACGAACTCCTCGCGGCGCTCGACCTTGATCTTCAGCCAGGCATCGCTGCGCTCGCCGACGTAGCGGCTCGAGGCGCGCTTGGCGATCACGCCCTCATAGCCCTTGTCGACCATCGCCTGGAACAGCGCGCGCCCGTCGCGCTCGATATGGTCGGAATAGAAGATCGGCGGGTCCACCCGCTCGAGCAGCGCAGCGAGCCGCTGCTTGCGCTCGGCCAAGGGCCGCTCCGTCAGGTCCTCGCCATCGAGCGCGAGCAGGTCGAAGGCGAAATAGCTGAGCCGCCCGTCCGATTTCAGCGCGCGCTGCAAGGCGGAGAAGCTGGGGCGACCGTCTTCGTCCAGCGCCACGATCTCGCCGTCGAACAGCGCCGAAGCTGCGGGCACTTGCACCATGGCATCGAGCACCGAACGGAACTTGTCGCTCCAGTCGAGCCCGATGCGCGTCCAGCCGATCGCGCCATCCTTGCCCAAGCCGACCAGGCAGCGATAGCCGTCGTACTTGACCTCGAACAGCCAGTCCTGGCCTCCAGGCAGCTGATGCACCAGCGTCGCCAGCATCGGCGGATGGAAGGCGGGCACGGGGCTTTTGGCACGTGATCCTGCTGCGCTTGCGCGCTTGCGCCGGGGTGCAACTGGGGCAGTGCCAGAGGCGATCTGGTCCATCGTGCGCCCGGTCTTGACGCTGGTCAGCGCGCGCTCGACCAGCCTGTCGCCCTGGCCGGCCTCGGCGTCCTCGACCTTGCGCAGCAACCAGTTCTCGCGCTTCTCACCGGCGCGCGGCTTCATCCGCACGAGAATCCACTCGCCGCGCATTCGCTGGCCGTGGGCGATGAAATGCAGATGGCCCTTGTCGATGTCGCTCGCGCTCTTGCCGGGCACGGGCTCCCAATGCCCGCTATCCCACAGCATGACCGTGCCGCCGCCATAGGCACGCGCCGGGATCACACCCTCAAAATCGGCATAGGACAAAGGATGATCCTCGGTCCGGACCGCGAGCCGCTTGTCCTGCGGATCGATGCTGGGGCCGCGCGTCACCGCCCAGCTTTTGAGCACGCCGTCCGCCTCCAGCCTCAGATCCCAGTGCAGCCGCGTCGCATCGTGCTTCTGCACAACCAGCATCGGCGGCTGCTTGCCCTTGCGGCGGGCGGGCGTGGCGTCGGGCTCGGGCGTGCGGGCAAAGTCGCGCTTGGCGGCATATTCGGCAAGCGGATCGGGCGTGCGATCCGCCACGGTCAGCCTGCCTTGCGCCTGGCCGCGGATTTGGCGGGCGGCTTTTTCGCGGAAGCGCGCTTTGCCGCCGGCTTGGCGTCTCCCGTGCTCGCTGCCTTGGCGTTGACCGATTTCTTGAGCGCGGCCATCAGGTCGATGACATTGCCGCCCGCAGGCGCTGCCGGTTCGTCATCGGGCGTGACGCGCTTGCCCTTGTTCTTCATCTTGGTGTCGATCAGGTCGCGCAAGGCATCGACATAGCGGTCGTGAAACTCGCCTGCATCGAACGGCGCGGTCTTCTTGTCGATCAGCGCCGTCGCCAGTTCGAGCAGCTCGTCATCGGGCTTCTCATCCCCGATCTCGCGGAAATAGGACGCTGCCTTGTTGACCTCGTCGGCATAGCGCAGCGTTTCCATGATGATGCCGCGACCGCAGGGGCGAAGCGCGACGATATATTCGCGCCCGCGCATCGCCAGCTGGCCCAGGCCGACCTTCTTCGCCCGGTCGAGCGCCTCGCGCAGCACGATGAACGCTTCTTCGGCGAGATCGTCGGCGGGGACCACGAAATAGGGCTTTTCGTAATAGAGCACGGGGATGTCGTGGAGCGACACGAACTGGGTGAGCTCGAGCGTCTTGCGGCTTTCGAGCCGGACGGCCTCGATCTCCTTCTCGTCGAGCAGCACATAGCTGCCCTTTTCATACTCGAAGCCCTTAAGGATATCCGCCGGTTTGACCGGGCCGATGCCGGATACGGTCTTTTCATACTTGATCGTCTGGCCGCTCGGCTCGTGGATCTGGCGGAAGCGGATGCCTGCGCCGCTTTTCGTCGCAGGGTAGATTTCCACCGGAATCGATACCAGCGCCAGCCGTATCTGGCCTTTCCACGATGGGCGGGCGGGCATGACGGTCCTCCTTGCAGGGACACGACGCGGCAATGGCGGGGTCCGATGGGCTGTATCTCCATGGCCGCAACGGTTTGCCGCGCGCCATGGTTCCCCCTGGCTGCCATCTTCGCCCGGTGCGCTGACGCGGCCTGGGCCCCGAAGGGCGTCAACCGCTTGCCATCATGGCTGGGGAGCAGGCGCGCAGCGCGTCGTGTCGCCAGCTTGGCAGGCTGCGACATCGGCCTCCCATTTCCTGCGCGCTTCGGCGGCGGCCTTGACCTCGGCCTGGTATTTCGCCTCGGCAGCGGCAAAGGCGCGCTGGCGCTCCTCGTAGACGCGCTGCTTTTCCTCGAAGATCCGCTGCTCCTCGGCATTCTTGCGCAGCTGCGCCTCGGCCATCTGCGCCTGCTGGGCGTTGACGGCGCGCAGCTCCTCATCGGCCTTGGCGATGGCCAGCCGCCGCTCGGCTTCGGCCTGTGCGGCTGCCGCAGCCCGCTCGGCCTGCTCGCGCTGGCGCAGTTCCACGGCCACCCGGTCTGCCTCTGCCGATCGTGCCGCAGCCGCAGCGCTCGATGCCGGAGGCGCGGCGGGAGCAGGGGTGGCGCGAGGCGATGGGCCGCCGCCCGGCTGCAGATCGGCCAGGTTCGTCGTCAGCGGATAGGCGCCCGTCGGCAGCCAGGTCACGTCGACCAGCTTCCAGTTGCCCCCGTTCGAGGCGCGGGTGGTGGCGATGAAGGCCTCCAGCTCCTGGCGGTCGGCGCGGGTATAGCAGGTCTGCCCCAGCACCGTTTCGCCGGTCTGCGCCTTGACCGCCTTGGCAAATTCAGCCGTCAGCGTCGCATCGGTGATCAGATAGCCTTCTGGCGGGGTGCTGAGCGCCTGGTAGAAGCCGGACGACAGGAACATGCTGTTGCCGCCCGATCCCACGGCGATGCCCTGGCAGAAGACGGGATAATAGCCCGATTGGGCCTCGGCCGGCGACAAGGCGGCCGATGCGAGGGCAAGAGCGGCGGCGGACAGGATAGCGGCTATTTTCAACGTCCAGGCTCCGACCGATGGCCTCATGCGCCAGGCGGCTGAGGCAAGACAATTCAATCGCTTGGCTCGGTACACCCGTTGCCATGGCGGTGCGATTTCATTATCCATGGCAGAAAGGGTCGTCAACATAACCGCAAGATCGCAAAGGGGTGTGCGATGGACGATCGACACGGCACGGGGTGCCCGTGCTGCCATGAAGACCGGGGCTCCATTGATCGTCGTGCCGTCGTGGCCGGCTTGGTCGCGCTCCCGGCCATGGGGGCGAACCTGGCCTCAGCGCAGGATCTGCTCGACCCGACCCGCCTGCGCAGCAGCCGCGTCGGCACCGAGGCGCTGGCCACCCGCTCGAACCGTCCGCCCGACTGGAAGGGCCCCGAATATGCCCGCGACATGGCGAGCAGCGTAACCAGCGCCATCCTGTCGCTGGTGCGGGCCTATGGGGCTACGGCCGATCAGATCGGCAAGCTGCAGACCGAAGAGAAGCAGCTGACCGACAAGCTCAACGAAGCCATCCGCAACAAGGAGGCGATCCTCGACGAATATCGCCAGGGCCTGTTCTGCTCGGGCTGCGGGCGCACCAAGTCCGACATCATCTCCAAGGGTGAGCAGTTCCCGCATTCGGGCCAGTCGATCATCAAGCCTACGCCCGAGCAGATCGCCGCCAAGGAGCGCGAACTGCAACAGGGTATCGACCGGCTGGCGCAGCAGCTGCGCGATGCCAAGGCCAAGCTCGCCAAGCTGTCGCCCGATATCGATGCGATCCGCAGCCAGCTGTTCGAGGGCATGGGGCTGTGGCGTACGGCCACCAGCATGGAACGCGGCATCATCCGCCAGGAGTTTGCCTTCGATGCGCAGGATTACGTCCAGCAGCGCACCGTGATCAGCCGCCAGATCGATGCGGTCATCAAGGATGCCGGTACCGCCCAGACCATCCCGGCCTTGCAGGCCTGTATCGCCGATGCCCGCACCTGGAGCGATGCGCTGGCCAAATGCGAGGACCGCCATGCCGACGATCGCGCGCGGATGGCGACGGGCCTGACCAACAACGACAACACCGCGCAGCGACAGACCGCGAGCGTGCAGTCCACCGCGAACGAGGTCGCATCCAGGATCACGGCATTCGGCCTCGCGGGCTATCTCAACATCCTTACCACCCTGATGGGACGCGGCAGCGACGGCCCGAGCATTGCCGGGGCAGGCTATACCTTCCGCATGGGCAAATATGATGCCGCCGGTTTCGGCGAGATCCTGCCGCGCGTCGCGGAATTCATCGCGCGGGCGAGCAGCCTCATCATCGGGACCGCGCCCGGATACAACAGCTCGGCCAGCCAGGAACTCGCGAAGCTCGACCGCGCCCTGGCACAGGTCGAACCCAGGCTGGCTGCCGCGCTGGAGCTGAAGCGCCAGCAGGAGGCCGCGGCGGCGCTCGAGCGCCAGCAGGAAGAGGCGCGTCGCCAGGCCGAGGCTCAGGCGCGCGAGCAGCAACTCGCCAATACGCCCGGATCGGGCAGCTGACCGGATGAAGGAACTTTGCATGATGCGCAGGCGCCTCGCCGCCAGCACGGCTCCGGTGCTGCTGCTCGCCGTCGCCGCATGGGGCTTGACTGCGCCTGCGCTGGCGCTGCAGGGGGCGAACGACGTCCAGATCGAGGCATCTAAACAGCTCCTGTCCGAAGATCGCTATATCGAAGCGCTCGCGGTCGCCAAGGACGCGCTGCGCGTCGACCCGGCCGATTATCGCGCCAGCTATTATGTCGCCATGGCCTATATGGGGCTGCAGCAATATGACGCGGCGGAAACGCAGGCCAATCAGGCGCTGGCGCAGGCGCCCGTCAGCGCGCGAGCGGCGGTCGAGAAGCTGGTCTTCACCATCCGCTCGCTGAAAACGGGCAACCAGAATGTCGGCGCAGCCGATGCGGCATTGGCCGAAGGGCTGATCGGCAAGGCTGCGAGGCTGTACGAGGAGGGCTGGGCGGCCGGGCGCAACGCACCGGATTATGCGCTCAAGGCTGCCGAGCTTTATGCCGGGCGCCTGAACCAGCCGGTCGATGCAGCGCGCGTGCTGCGACAGGTGCGCGAATCGCTGCCCGGCAGTCCCGCAGCCGACAGCGCGGAAGCAGAGCTTGGCAAGCTGCAGCCTGTGCTGCGCCAGATCGCGACAGCCAAGGTCAAGGAAGCGGCCGGCTTGCCCCTGGCGGAAGCGCGCCCGGCGCTCAGCGCCGCCGCCGCTGCCGATCCCGCCTATCCCGAAATCTACCGCACCCAGGCGCAGCTTGCGGCGGCCTCGGGATCGGCAGAGGAACTGGAAGCCTCGCTCAAGGAGCTTGCGCGCCGCAATCTCGTCGATCTCGATTTCCTCGCTGCGCTATCGGGCATGGCCGCGTTGCTGGAGGACCCGCAATTCCTGCTGCGCCTGTCCGACATCATCGGTGCGAACCAGGCCGATATGCTGAAAACTGCAGCATCGCCCGTCGGCAGGGTCGCCTATCTCTCGCGGCTGGCGCGCGAGGGCAAGCTTGGTTTCTTCATGGGCGCTCGGCAGGTCAAGGGGACCAGCAACTATCGCTTCTGGTCGCGGCGCAAGGTATCGGCCGTGCAATATGCGGCATCGGGCTGCGAGCTGGTGGTGTCGCTGTCGGACCAGCTCGGCGCCAGCGACGATGCCTATGGCTATATGCCCGCCAGCCGCATCATCGATCTCCGTCCGCCGACCGCGCTGGCGGTCCGCAACAGCAGCGCGCTGGAGCTCGGCCCAACGAACGACGGGTGGCAGATCACTGCGCTGACCGTTGACGATGCGGCGCAGCTTTCGCTACCGGTCTGGTCGGCGCTGCGACAGCTGCATGCGGCCTGTCCGCGCCCGGTGCGGAAGCCGCGCTAGCGGCTGGTGTTCCGATATCGGCTGACGCGGTATCAATGCCGCCCAGGTCTGCGTGCGAGGGGGCTGGCGGCGGGTAATGCCACACCAGCGCGGACAGGCCCAGCCAGGCTGAAAACATCAGCGCATAGGGCCAGCGCCGGGGCAGTAGCCGCGCGACCAGCAACGTCATTGCTGCGGTGCCTGTCAGCGCGACCAGCGCGGAGCCCGCTGCAATCGTTCCGGCACCTGTCAGTGCAGTCTGGATCGCCATGCTGGCCCATTGCGCCGGCAGCAGCACCAGCAGCCAGTCCGGCAGAGCCCCCGGCATGGCCGCCGCCGTGCCAAGCATCGCAGCTTCGCCAGCGACCACGAAGATCGCGATCCACCAGCCCTTGTCGGCTGCGCTGCGGGCGAACAGCTTGCCCCGCGCCGCAAAACTGACGCTCGCGGCGACAAAGGCAAGGCTCATGGCAACCGGATGGGGCAGCGATGGCATTCCCATCATGCGCGCTGCAAGCACAAGGCAGATCGCAGCCAGCAAGGCCATCAGCACGCCGATCCGGAAACGCCCGGCTGCAGCAGAGGTGATCATCCCAGCCCCCATCAGCCCCAGCGCGAGCATCGGTCCTGCTACCAGCACCCATGGCGTCGGCGATGGCGATCCGAGCAGCGCCTGCATCGCCAGCAGCGGAGCCACAAGCGAAGCGAGCGCCGCGATCAGCCAGGGCATGAAGGAGATGGACGGTCTTGGAGCGTTCGCCATGCGGGTCATGCGATCGACACTGATCCAACCAGGGCGGAATGTCGAGGCGTGCGCAGACGGCCGCGCGATCCTGTCTGACGCCGCTCAGGCCAAACACCATCGGACCTCGAGCCTTTGGCCCATGCCGATAGGGGGCGGCACGATGTCCAGTGATTGCCCCAAACGCGACCCAAGGCCCTCTCGCTGGATTGCGGGTGCCCGAAGGATCTGAATGGCTTGAACTGGGACAAACCCGTCGTTCCGATGCCACAGGCTCAGCGTCAGCTCTTGCCGGAAGCCGACGTTCAGCGCCTGTTCGTGTGGCGTGGCGTTATGACTTGAAGTGGGTCGGGAGCAGACTGGGCGCTGCCCCCAACCCATCATGTGCATCAGATCAGAAGTCCATCGGCGGCGTGGCCGCAGCCCGGTCTTCCTTCGGCGCTTCGGTCACGATCGCTTCGGTCGTGATCAGCAGGCCCGCTACGGACGCCGCATCCTGCAGCGCGGTGCGCACGACCTTGGCCGGATCGATCACGCCCGCTGCCACCATATCCTCATAGGTGCCGGTGGCTGCGTTAAAGCCGCGCGAATATTCGTTGGCCTCGAGCAGCTTGCCGACGATGAACGCGCCGTCCTCGCCCGCGTTCTCCGCAATCTGGCGGGCAGGCGCGCGCAAAGCCCGGCGGACGATGTCGATGCCCGACTGCTGGTCGTCATTGGCAGCCTTCAGCCCTTCGAGCGACTTGATGGCGCGCAGCAGCGCGATGCCGCCGCCGGGCAGGATGCCTTCCTCGACCGCAGCACGCGTCGCGTGGAGCGCGTCGTCCACCCGGTCCTTCTTCTCCTTGACCTCGACCTCAGTCGCGCCGCCAACGCGGATCACCGCCACGCCCCCGGTGAGCTTGGCGACGCGCTCC
>NZ_LSIS01000504.1:0-7891 GCF_001556365.1 Blastomonas sp. CCH1-A6
GTGCCCGGTGATCCGCCCGCCGCGCCGCCTTCGCCCGAGGCGATAGCCGCACTGCGCGCGCTGTTTCCCGATGGATCGGAGACACGAGATGGATGACGAGATCGAGCAGCTGCTGGTCAGCGTGCGCGCCGATACCCAGGGCTTTGGCCGCGATGTCGCGGTGATGCGCGGGCAGATCGACAGCACCTTGATCGAGGGCTTTGGCCGGGCAGGCCAGGTGCTCGAGCACGGGCTGCTCGCCGCGATCAGGCGCGGCTCGCTGGGCTTCGAGGATCTGAAGCGCATCGCGCTCGCGGTGATGGAAGAGATTGCGACAGCCGCGATAGAAAAGGGGCTGGCTGCGATCGGGCTGGGCAGGGGGGATGGTGGCGCATCGCCGGTGGTCGGCCTGCTGTCCGGGCTGCTCGGCCTGCCAGGTCGCGCGACGGGGGGGCCGGTTACCGCAGGGCGGCCCTATCTGGTCGGCGAGCGCGGACCCGAACTGTTCGTGCCGCAGGGCTATGGCCGGGTCGAGCCGCGGAGCGGCGGGGGCGGGCGCGATGTGCGCGTCTCGATCAGCATCAACGCTCCAGCCCAGTCCGCGCCAGCCGCGATGCAGGCCTCGAGCCGTCAGGTCGCGCGCGCGGTCCGCCGCGCGCTGATGGAGGATTGAGCCATGGCCTATTGGCTGTGCGATTCACGCCGCGACCAGGCATCGAGCCATATCCAGCGCTTCGATCCGCGTTTCTGGACGGTCAACTTCCCCCGCCCGATGATGGCGTCGGTGGTGACCATCGCGGCGGATGCGTTGCGGGTCGATCTGCAATTCCACGATCGCGACGCGCTCGCCGGGCTGATCTGGGAGAGCGAGGACCGGTTCGATCACCCGCTGCTCGCCTATGCGACCGGGCGCGACTATCGCCGCACCACGCTCAGCTTCCATTGGCGATCATCAGGGGTCAAGCCGCTTGATGCGGTGCATGGCCCGACGCTGACGATCGAGGGGCGCGATGCAGCGGGCCTGGCGAAGAGCTGGTATGTGCGGCTGTGGAACTATGCCAGCGGCACGCCCGAGGATGCGCGGATCACCTTGCCCTTTTCGGCATTGTCCGGCGGGTTCGCGCTGCCGGGCGAGGCCGATCCGGTGCATGCGGCGGACATCGACCGCATGTTCATTTCGCTGGTTCCGCCGAGCTATGACACCAGTCCGGGCGCGCTGGCATCCCCTGCCAATGGCTGGGTCGAACTGACCGACATGTCCTGCGATGGCGCAGGCGCAGTGCTCGAGATCGGCGACGTGCCGCTGCCGCCGCATGGCCTGGCGATGGCGACCGCCTATGACGACAGCTTCAACCTCACGCCCGCGCGGATCGTGCGCAACATCGTGGGTCTGGGCTATCGCGGGTCGATCAACCATTATGTCGGGATGAGCCATTATTTCTCGCTGGCGCGCACCGGCGGGGACTTGCTGGTGACCACCGCAGGCGGCGCGATCAACCCGCCCTGCGCCGCCTGGCACCGCAACCTGGCGGCCGAGGCCAAGCGCTTCGGCCTCAGCCCGATCCTGTCGCTGTCCTATGAGCTGTTCGACGCGCATTGCCCGGAAAGCTGGAAGCAGCGCGCGGAAAACGGCGACCCGGCGCTGACCGGCTGGGTGCCGCCCTCGGCCCTGCTCAGCCCGGCCAATGCCGACGCCATGGCCTATCTGCAGGCCGTCGGCGCGGCATTCGGTCAGGTCCTGGCGGAGGCGGGCCTGCCGGTGCGCTTCCAGGTCGGCGAGCCCTGGTGGTGGATCATGCCCGATGGCCGCATCTGCCTGTACGACGATGCTGCGCGCGCCGCCTTCGGGTCGGCGCTCGTCTCGATCCCGACGATCCGCGCATCGATGAACGCGGCGCAGCGCGCGATGCTCGATCAGGCTGGCGCGATGCTGGCAGATTCGACGCTGGCACTGGTCGATGCGGTGCGTGATGCGGTCGCGCCGCAGCCAGTGGAATCGCTGGTGCTGGTCTATCTCCCGACCGTGCTCGATGCGGCAGCGCCCGATGCGCGGCGCGCCAATGTGCCGGTCGGCTGGGCCTGGCCTGCGTTCGATGTGCTCCAGCTCGAGGACTACGACTGGGTGATCGAGGGGCGCTTTGCCGAGCAGCTCAGCGGGCTGGCCGCGATGCAGCAGCGGCTGTGCTATCCGCTGGCGCAGCAGCACTACATGAGCGGCTTCGTGCTGCTTCCCGAACACAAGGCCGTCTGGGCGAACATCGCGCGTGCGGCGGACATGGCCAAGGCGCGCGGCGTACCCGAGATTTTAGTCTGGGCGCTGCCCCAGGTCACGCGCGACGGCTTTACCTATTTCGATCTGGCCAGCGAAGGAGATGCTGCGATGCAGGCCTTTGACGACGTGCTGTTTCCGCTCGCCATCGGCCGTGAGGCGGAGTGCACCAGCCGCTTTTCGACCCAGGTGTTCCAGTCGGTGAGCGGGCACGAGACGCGCAACAGCCTCTGGGGCGATGCGACCCTGAGCTTCGATGTCGGTCCGGGCGTTCGATCAGAGGCGGATTGCGCCGAATTGATCGCCTTCTTCCGCGCCAGGCGCGGTGCGGCACGGGGCTTTCGGCTGCGCGACCCGCTCGATTGTAGCTCGGCCGAGGCCAACACGCCGCCGCATCATGCCGATCAGCTGCTCGGCGAGGGCGATGGCGTGCGGTCGGAGTTCGCGCTGGTGAAAAGCTATGGCGACCCGCCCGATGGCCAGCAGCGACGGATTACCCGTCCGGTCACGGGCTCGGTGCTGGTGTCATTGGACGGCGTGCCCGCCTCTGGCTGGACGCTCCAGCCCGGCGGCATTGTCCGCTTCGCTTCGCCGCCTGTCGCCGGTGCCGAGGTGCGCGCGGGCTTTCTGTTCGACGTGCCCGTGCGCTTCGCCACCGATGAGCTGACCGTGGGCGCGGCCACCTTTGCGGCGGGCGAGGCGGTATCGGTGCCGCTGGTCGAAATCCGCGAGGCGACATGAGGACACGCTGGTTCGACCGCCCGCTGGAGACGATCGCGATGCTCTGGCATGTCGAGCGGCGCGACGGCATCGCGCTCGGCTTTGCGGCGCACGACCGCGATCTGGTGATCGACCATGTCCGCTATCATGCCGCGCCGGGCATGCTGCCATCGGCGATCGAGATGGATGACGGGCTCGATCCGCTCGACATGGATGTCGGCGGCGCGCTCAGCCACGCGCTGATCCGCGCCGACGATCTGCAGGCAGGGCGATGGGACGAGGCCGCGATCCGCATGGGCCTCACCGATTGGGAGCGCCCGCACGAGGGCATCGCCTGGTTCTGGCATGGCCATCTGGGCGCGGTGTCGGTGCAGGGTCAGCGTTTCACTGCCGAACTGCGCGGCATCAAGGCCCGGCTGGATGCGCCCTATGCGCCCGCCGCCTCGCCATCGTGCCGCGCGGATTTCTGCGGGCCGGGCTGCGGGCTCAGCCGCGCGCGGTTCGAACGGGTGGTACCACTGGTGTCGGCTGACGAGACGGGCCTGGTTCTTGCCGGACTGGAGGCGGACGATGCCGCCAGGTTCGATCATGGCCTGCTGCGCTGGATCGGCGGGGCCAATGCCGGGCTGCAGAGCAGAATCCTCGGCCATGACGGCGCGGCGCTGCAACTGGACGTGCCGCCGCCCGAACCCGCACAACCGGGCGATCTCGCCATGCTGGTCGAAGGCTGTAACAAGGCCTTTGCGACCTGCTCGGGCCGGTTCGGCAATGCGATCAACTTTCGCGGCGAGCCGCATCTTCCCGGCAATGACCTGCTCACCCGCTTTGCGACCTTCTGACATGGGCGATGGGCACCGGCTCGCCGCCGCCGCGCTCGATCTGGTCGGCTGCCCCTTCCGTTTGCACGGACGCGATCCGGCCACGGGTCTCGATTGCGTCGGGCTGGTCGCGGCGTCGCTCGAACGGATCGGGCGCATGGTCGATGCACCTTCAGACTATCGGCTGCACGGCGGCTGCCTTGATCGGTTCGACGGCTGGGCGGCGATGTGCGGCCTCGAACCTGCGCCCGCAGCCACGAAAGGCGCACCGGGCGATGTGCTACTGTGCGAACCTGGCGTGCGACAATTTCATGTGCTGCTCGATGCCGATGCGCTGCTGGTGCATGCGCATATCGGCCTGGGACGGGTCGTCGCCACGCCGCTACCTGCGCCCTGGGCGGTGCGGCGGCGCTGGCGGCTTCAGCAAGGACAGATCTGATGGCAACTCTGGTATTGAGCACCGTCGGCACGCTGGTCGGCGGTCCGCTGGGCGGCGCGCTGGGCGCGCTGGTCGGGCGCACGATCGATCAGACCGTCCTGTTCCGTCCAAGGGATCGAGAGGGGCCGAGGCTCACTGATCTGGCGGTGCAGAGCTCGCAATATGGCAGTCCCTTTGCTCATGTTCATGGCCGCATTCGGATCGCCGGGACGGTCATCTGGGCGACGGACCTCAAGGAGCGCCGCATTCGCGAGGGCGGCGGAAAGGGCAGGCCGGGAACGACGCGGTACAGCTATTCGGTGAGCTTCGCCGTCGCGCTGTCCGCGCGGCCGATCCAGGGCGTCGGACGCATCTGGGCCGAGGGCAATCTGCTGCGCGGCCAGGACGGTGTGTTCACCAGCGAGACCGGTTTTCGCTTGCACACCGGCTATGGCGACCAGCCGCTCGATCCGCTGATCGCTGCTGCCGAAGGGCCGGGACAATGCCCGGCCTATCGGGGCCTGGCCTATGCCGTGTTCGAGGACATGGCCTTGGAAGAATTCGGCAACCGCATCCCTTCGCTGACCTTCGAGGTGATCGGAAGTGCCGAGGATGTGGCGCTGGGTCCGCTCATTGCCGACCTGACCGTCACCGGGGTGCCCGATGGCGAAGAGTCGGTGACCGGCTGGAGCTTGCCGGCCGAAAGCCGACGCGATGCGGTCCAGGCGATTGCCGCTGGATTTCCGATATCGCTGGTCGAGCAGGATGGTGAATTGCGGACGATCTGGCGCGAAA
Organism: Blastomonas sp. CCH1-A6; assembly: GCF_001556365.1. Lineage (NCBI taxonomy): Bacteria > Pseudomonadati > Pseudomonadota > Alphaproteobacteria > Sphingomonadales > Blastomonadaceae > Blastomonas > Blastomonas sp. CCH1-A6. Next base: position 5,000 of record NZ_LSIS01000504.1, read on the forward strand.
ATGCGCTGGAGCCTGTGAGCCTCATCCCCGCGCAGGCGCTGCTGCCGCGCGATGCATCGGACGTGCGGGCGTTCGAGCGCCAGCGGACCGCGCCGCCATCGGGCGCGCTGGCACTGCGCTATTATGATCCTGAGCGCGACTATCAGCCGGGACTGCGCCGGAGCGGCAGCAGCGGGAGTGGCCGGGCGCAGCAGATCGACGTGCCTGCGGTGATGACCGCCGCGCGAGCCCAGCAGCGGGTGGAGCAGCTCGTGCAACTGGGCCGCGACGGGCTGGAGCAGCTGCACTTGCGGGTCGCCCTGGTCGATCCTGCGCTGCAGCCGGGCCGGATCGTGACGGTGGAGGGCATCGCCGGGCGCTGGCAGGTGCGGCATTGGCAATGGCGGGCCGAGGGGATCGACCTTGCGCTGGTCAGCCAGCGCACCCGCCCGTCCCCGCTTGCTGCCAGCAGCGATCCGGGGCGCAGCGTGAACACCCCTGACGATGCGATCGGCGCGACCGTCCTGGCGCTGTTCGATCTGCCATCCCCGATGGATCGGCCCATGGACCATCCCCATATCGCCATCGCTGTGGCCGGCGCTTCGGCAGGCTGGCGCGGGGCGACCGTCTATACGCGCGAGGCGGATGGATCGACCGGCGAGCCGCTCGATTTCCTGCGGATCGGCGCCACCATGGGCGAGGTAATCGTGCCGCCGACGAACGGGACGGCGCTGCTCCGGGACGAACGCTCCTCCATTACCGTGCGGCTGGTGCGCGACGGTCCGCTCATTCTTGCCAATGCCGATGACGATGCGCTCGCAAGCGGAGCCAATATGGCAATGGTCGGCGCCGAGCTGGTGCAGTTCGCGCGCGTGGACCCGCTCGGCGACCGCACCTTTCGCCTCACGAGTCTGTTGCGCGGGCGCGGCGGAACCGAGGATTGCACGGCTGGCCACAGCGCGGGCGAGGGCTTCGTGCTGCTCAACGAAGCGCTCGGGCTCGTCGATCCCGTCCGGATTGGTCCCGGGCCGGATTTTCGCGCGGCGGCACAGGGCAGGGGCGATGGGGCCCCGGTGCCTGCCGATCTCGCCAGCCCGGGCCGGTCGGTCCGCCCGCTCTCGCCGGTGCATGGACGGATCGAACGTGGGGAGGCCGGCGACCTGACGATCCGCTGGACGCGTCGCAGTCGCAGCGGCTTCGCCTGGCGGGATCTGCTCGATGCGCCGTTGGGCGAGGAGTTCGAGGCCTATCGGGTTTCGATTCTTGCCGACGGCATCGCAGTCGCTGCTTTCGAGTGCGCGTCGCCGATGCTGGCGCTTGATACGGTTACAGTCGCCGCGCTTTCTGCCGCCGCGAGCGAGGTCGTCGAGGCTTGCATTGTCCAGCAGGGAGCCTTCGGCGTCTCACCGGCGCTCATCGTGCCGTTGGAGCTCTGAAACGGTCCTGTCCCGACCGGCGAAAGCGCGAGGCCAAGCCTTGGGCCCAGCAACGGGAGCCGGTCGACACGCTCCCAGTCCCTTTCTCTCAGCCGCGCGAAAGGCCAGCCATGTCATCTACCCCCAATTTCTCGATGCCCATGCTTCATGCCGCACAGGCACAGAAGGAAATCACCCACAACGAGGCTCTGGTGCTGGTGGACGCGTTGTTGCGCGGTGGCGTGAAGGCCATGCTGAACGACCCTGCGCCGCTCGCGCCTGCATCCGGTCAGGCGTGGATCGTTGGCCCCGCCCCCGTCGGTGCCTGGGTCGGCCATGCAGGGAAAATCGCAGTCTGCACAGATGGGGGGTGGCGTTTTGCGACAGCGCCAGTCGGGATGCAGCTGCACGATGACATGGCGGCGATCTGCCGAAGGTTCGATGGCAGCGCATGGTCTGCCTATCCCCCGATCGCCCCGCCGGTGGGCGGATCGATTGTCGACGCCGAGGCTCGCGCGACGCTTGCCGCGGTGCTCGCAGCGCTACAGCAGGCGGGTCTGGCCAGCGTTACGTGATTGATCTCAAGCCTATTATGCGTTTATGATTCGGTGTGTTACTCTCATTCGCGCTGCCTTGTCCGACAGGCTGCAGCAGAGGTGCATTTTTTGCGTGGCACCCCCTGAAATGGCGACATTTTGGCAACAGTCCGGCCAAAACCGCGCTTGCGTGGCAACTGTCTTGGCGTTAGTAACGTTGCCGAGTTGTCGTTCCAAATCCTACTTATAAGGGGAAAATCTATGCGCAAGTTAGTCGTTGGACTGGCGTTGGCATCTACCGCCCTGACGACGCCGGCTTTCGCCCGCGACGGTCAGTGGTATGTCGGTGTCGAAGGCGGCGCCATGATCGTCGAAGACATCGAATTCGATGTCGGCGCTCTGAGCAATGCCACCATCGTTGATTCTGACACCGGATACGATGTCGGTGCGGTCGTCGGTTACGACTTCGGTCCGTTCCGTCTGGAAGCGGAAGTCAGCTACCGTGAAGCGGACCTGACCGACGTTCAGACGCAGGTTGGCATCTCGCGCGGTGCTGCTCCGACCGCTATTGGTCGTTTTGCCTCGGTTGGCAGCGCCAATGCGCTGGCATTCATGGTCAACGGCCTGATCGACTTCGGTCCTGATGACGGCCTGCAGGGCTTTGTCGGTGGCGGCGTCGGCGTCGCTCGCACCGACTTCAACGGTTCGACCCAGCCGGGCACTGGCCCCTATATCGACGATTCGGACACCGGCTTTGCCTGGCAGGTTCTGGCGGGCATTCGTGCTCCGATCAGCGACAGCTGGGACGTGGGTCTGAAGTATCGCTTCTTCAACAGCGACTCGGTCGATCTGCTGAGCGTCAACGGACGCGAGTTCGACGGCCGCTTCCGCAGCCACTCGATCCTGGGCAGCATCATCTACAACTTCGGTGGTGAAGAAGCGGCCGTCGAACTCGCGTCCGT
>NZ_LSIS01000505.1:0-238 GCF_001556365.1 Blastomonas sp. CCH1-A6
TGAGGCTGTTCTGCAGCCGGGTATAGCTGTCGATCAGGCCGACGACCTGCTGCGTGCTGAACGCGGCAGCGAATGTCCCGGCGAGCCCGCGCAGGCTGCCGCCGATGGCGTTGGAGGATTTGGCGAACTGCTGCTCGAGCCGCTTCACATCGCGGTCGATGCGGTTGAACGAGTTCTCGCTGAGCGCGGTCGCGGATTTGAGCTCGGCCCGGTAGCGCCCCATCTCGGCGCGCAGCTG
>NZ_LSIS01000506.1:0-1082 GCF_001556365.1 Blastomonas sp. CCH1-A6
CGACCGGCGGCTTCACCAGCACCGGCGGATCGACCAGCACCTCGACCGGTGGTTTCACCAGCACGGGCGGATCGACCAGCACCTCGTCGGGCAACATCTCGACGGGTGGTATCTCGACCTCGACCGGCGGCGTGAGCACTTCGACCGGCGGCGTTTCGACTTCCACGGGCGGCGTCTCGACCTCGACCGGTGGCGTTTCGACCTCGACGGGCGGCGTCAGCACGTCCTCGGGCAACGTTTCCTCGTCTTCGGGCAATGTCAGCTCGTCCAGCTCCTCGTCGTCCTCTTCCTCGTCGAGCTCTTCCTCTTCCAGTTCCTCCTCGTCGAGTTCGTCCTCTTCGGGCGGCGACAAGCCCGGCTATCCCGGCAAGCCCGGTCACCCGGGCAAGCCTGGCGGTTCGAGCGGCTCTTCCGGCTCGAGCGGTTCTTCGGGCTCGTCGGGTTCGTCTGGCTCGAGCGGTTCCTCGGGTTCCAGCGGCTCGTCCTCGTCGTCGTCGAGCAGCTCTTCCAGCTCGTCGACCAGCAGCGGTTCTTCGGGTTCGAGCGGTTCGACAGGGTCCACCGGTTCGACCGGATCGTCGGGTTCGACTGGATCGAGCGGTTCGACCGGGTCCTCGGGCTCGAGCGGTTCGAGCGGTTCGTCCTCGTCGTCCAGCAGCTCGACCTCGTCCAGCACCTCGTCGGGCGCCACATCGAGCAGCACCTCGTCGAGCTTCGGCGGCACCAGCACCTCGACCGGATCGAGCGGCAGCACCGGCTCCTCGGGTTCGTCGAGCTCCAGTTCGTCGTCTTCGTCGTCCTCCTCGTCGAGCACCTCTTCGGGTTCGAGCGGTGGTCCGCCGCCGCCCGATGGCGGCACCGACGTGCCCGCGCCGCCGGCCATCCTGCTCTTCGGTGCAGGTGCGGTTGCACTGGCAGCGCGTCGCCGCTTCGCCAAGCGCAAGGAAGACGCAAAGCGCAACGCGGCCTGATCGGCCCGGCAGCGACCGTCACCGCTGCCCGCCATCGACCGTTAGCGGAAAGGGCGATCCCAACCGGGGTCGCCCTTTTTGCATGGAAAGGCGCACGATTGCGGATTGCAT
>NZ_LSIS01000507.1:0-12204 GCF_001556365.1 Blastomonas sp. CCH1-A6
GCCAGCCGAACGCCTGGCTGCCGACGCCCGAGGCGACCGATTCGCCGCCGATCGCCGTCGCGTGGAAGCCCGAGGCATTGGCGAGGTCGCCCAAGGCGACCGCGTCTTCCTGCGTGGCCCGTGCGGCATTGCCGATGGCCACCGCCGTGCCCAGCGATGCTGCGCCCGAGGGGGTGGTGCCGATGGTTGCGGTGGTCGAATTCGCGCCGATGGCGATGCTGCTCAGCGACGAGGAGGCGGCCGCCGTACCGATGGCGATCGCGAAATTGGCGGACGCGTTGGCCGAGTCACCCAGGGCATGCGATTGCAGTGCGGAAGCGGTCGCGAACGTGCCGACCGCAGTCGAGAAATTGCCCGAGGCAGTGGCTGCGGCACCGACCGCCGACGACTGGATCCCCGAGGAAACCGAGCGCGCGCCCAGGGCCGTGCTGAAGCTTCCCGAGGCGAGGGACTGGTTGCCGACCGTGGTGGCCCCATCACCCGACGCGGTCGAGGCCGCCCCGATGGCGGTCGATTCGGGGTTCAGCGCGCGCGCGGTGTGCCCGACAGCGGTCGATCCGAACCCGCTTGCGACGGAATTGACGCCGCATTCGGTGGATTGCGCCGGGTCATCGGCATTGCCTGCGATCCCGTCAGGTCCGGCATTGGCGTTGCAAGGTGCGGTGGCATCGGCATAAGCCGGGCTCGCGATTGCGATGGCTGCAGCACTTGAGGCCAGAAAAAGCGTGGCACGCAACGCTTTTGCGTTGTTGGGGAAAGATTTCATGGGACCGCTCCTTGCTCGATGACAAGGCGGGTTTGCCCCCGGCTATAACTTTACTCATGCGACCCTGTTCGCCGAGTGGTCGTTAACCAGCCGTAGCGAAATCTATCAGAGCGACCGCGATGCGCAACCCCAAGAAATCGCCACAAATTTGTCACCATGGCGTTCAACGGTTTCCGCCGCGTTCATAACTTGCTATCGGGGGTTCCAGGTTCGCACAACCGGTCATGAACTGCTCGCCAGAAAGCGTGAAATTGCCTGAACTTGTCTCCTTCGAGCCTGCAAGCGGTGCCCGGCTCTGGTCCGGCCCGCACGGCGATGTCGATGCCGAAGTCGCAACCGCGCGTGCGGCCTTTCCCGAATGGGTGGCGATGGCGGTCACCAAGCGGATCGAGCTTTGCCGCCGCTTTGCCAATCAGGTGCGCGCGCGCGCCGAGGAAATGGCCGAGCTGATCGCGCGCGAAACCGGCAAGCCGATGTGGGAATCGCGGACCGAGGTGGAATCGGTCGTCGCCAAGGTCGATATTTCGGTCGCCGCCTATGCCGAGCGCACTTCGCAGCGCAAGCTCGACAGCGCGCTGGGCGGCACCATGGCGCTCAGGCACAAGCCGCATGGCGTGATGGCGGTGCTGGGGCCTTACAATTTCCCCGCGCATCTGCCCAACGGGCATATCATCCCCGCGCTGATCGCGGGCAATGCCGTGGTGTTCAAGCCTTCGGAAAAGACGCCTGCCGTCGGCGCGATGCTGGTCGAATGCCTGCACCAGGCGGGAATCCCCGAAGGCGTCGTGCGGCTGCTGATCGGCGGCGCGGACGAAGGCAAGGCGCTGGTCGTGCACGAGGATGTCGATGGCGTGCTGTTCACCGGCTCTGCCACCACCGGCATCGCGATCAACCGCACGCTCGCCAGCCGCCCGGACAAGATCGTCGCGCTGGAAATGGGCGGCAACAATCCCATGGTGGTCTGGGATACGCCATGCATCGCCGATGCGGCGGTGCTGATCATCCAGTCGGCCTTCACCTCGGCGGGGCAGCGCTGCTCGGCGGCCAGCCGTCTGATCGTTCGTGACACCATCTACGATGCGGTGATCGCCGAAACCAAGAAGCTGGCCGACCGGCTGGTCGTCGGCAAGCCGTTCGACGATCCGCAGCCGTTCATGGGTCCGGTGATCGACAATCCTACCGCCGATGGGCTGACCGAAAGCTTCCTCTATTTTCTCAGCAACGGTGGCCGCGTCATCAAGCATCTGGTGCGGCTCGACGACAGCCTGCCCTTCCTGTCGCCCGCGATCATCGACGTCACCAATGTCAAGGATCGGCCCGATATCGAGCTGTTTGGCCCGCTGCTGCAGGTGGTCAAGGTCAGCTCGTTCGAGGAAGCGGTGGCCGAGGCGAACAATACGCGCTTCGGCCTGTCCGCTGCTCTGGTCGGCGGCAGTCCGCAGCATTACAAGCAGTTCTGGGCCAACATCCGCGCCGGCATCGTCAACTGGAACCGACCGACCAACGGGGCCTCGTCCAAGGCACCGTTCGGCGGGGTCGGACTTTCGGGCAACCACCGCCCCAGCGCCTATTATGCGGCCGATTACTGCGCCTATCCGGTCGTCTCGAACGAGATGGAACAGCCGCGCGCGACCATCGGCATCGGCCTGAAATCGGACTGAAACGGGACCGGGGGACCAGGTTCCTTCGCAGCCGCAAAAGCAAATCTAACCCCTGCCCAAGGGGTTCTGCTTTGCATCCGAGGCCTCCAAATATCAGATGCACCGTTGGAAAGGACCAACGGCATGACGCATCCCCCTTCTGTCCCGCAAACGGCGCCCGGCACGGTGTGGCTGGTCGGTGCAGGCCCCGGCGATCCCGATCTGCTCACCGTCAAGGCCGCGCGGATCATCGCGCGCGCCCGGCTGATCGTGCATGACGGTCTGGTCGATGACGCCATCCTGGCGCTCGCCCGGCCCGATGCGCAGCTGATCTCGGTCGCCAAGCAGCGCGCCCGGCACACGCTGCCGCAACAGGACATCAATGCGCTGCTAATCGAACAGGCGCGCGCGGGCCATGATGTCGTGCGCCTGAAAGGCGGCGATCCGTTCATCTTCGGCCGCGGCGGCGAGGAAGTCGATGACTGCCGCGCCGCTGGTGTCCACGTCGAGGTGATCCCCGGCATCAGCGCTGCCAATGGCGCCGCTGCCGCAGCCCAACTGCCGCTCACTCATCGCGACCTTGCGAGTGCGGTGACGTTCGTCGCCGGCCAGTGCAAGGGGCTGACCGAACAGGACTGGTCCGGCCTCGCCGGAAAGGGCCGCACGCTCGTCATCTATATGGGCGTCGCCACCGGCGATGCGATCGCCGAGAAGCTGATCGCCGACGGCCTGTCGCCCGATACGCCGGTGGCCGTGCTCGAGAAAGGCACGCGCGCCGATATGCGCACCCTGCGCACGCTGCTGACCGATCTCGGGCCCATGATCGCGCGCGAGAAGGTGGTGAGCCCCGCGCTGATCGTGATCGGCGATGTCGTCACCCGCGCCAAGGCCACCGACTGCCTGCCCACGCTCTTTGCCCAGCATCTGGAGCCGATTTCATGAAGATTCTCACCGGTAATGACCTGAAGACCGGCGACGTCATCTGGTGGGCGGGCGATACACGCTGGTCACGCCACCTCGCCGACAGCGTCGATGCAGGCGACGAGGCCGAAGCGATCCTCAAGCGCGAGGAAGCCGCGTTGCGCGTGAATGTCCCCTATATCGTCGATGGCAGGCAGACCGATCAGGGTCCGATGCCGCTGCACATCAAGGAACGCATCCGTGCCTTCGGACCGACGGTGCGCACCGACCTCGCCATCAACACCAGCATCCCGATCGTGAGGGCCTGAAACCATGCCCTCGCGCCGTGACGCCTTGGCAGGAATGGCGGGCCTGGCCATGCTGGGCGGCTCCGCCGCGCCCGCGCTCGCCGCAGCTGCGCGCCCGACGGTGGTGGTCGAACAGACGCTGCTCAAGGCGCTGCCGGGCAAGGCCGATGCGCTGGGCCGGTTTCTCGCCGCCAACTGGCTGGTGATGGATCAGCAGGCGCTCGACCAGGGGCTGTTCACCGGCTTCTGGCTGACGCGCTCCGCCCCCGGCTTCGAGGCGTGGGATTATGCGATGCAGGTCGGTTACCCGACCGCGCAAGGCTATGACGACCCTGCCACGGCAAAGGGTTTCGAGGCGATCCGCAAGGTCCACAAGACCGTGCTGATCGAGGGAGAGGGTCTGGCGCAGCTGGGCCGGATTGTCGGCAGCCAGCGGCTCGATCTGGTCGCCGTTCGCGGCTTTGCCGCACAGGTTTGAGATTTTTCGGAAGGGTACGCGATGTATCAGTATGACCAATACGACCAGGCGATGGTCGATGCGCGCGTCGCGGAATTCCGCGACCAGGTGCGCCGCCGTCTCGATGGCAGCCTGCCCGAGGACGAGTTCCGCCATCTGCGCCTGAAGAACGGCCTATATCTGCAGCTGCACGCCTATATGCTGCGCGTCGCCATTCCCTATGGCACGCTCAATTCGCAGCAGATGCACATGCTCGCCCATATCGCGCGCAAGTATGACAAGGGCTATGGCCATTTCACCACCCGGCAGAACATCCAGTATAACTGGATCAAGCTGGAGGATGCGCCCGACATTCTTGCCGAGCTGGCGACGGTCGAGATGCACGCGATCCAGACCAGCGGCAACTGCATCCGCAATATCAGCTCGGACCAGTTCGCGGGCGCTGCCGCCGACGAGATTGCCGATCCGCGCCCCTGGGCCGAATTGCTGCGGCAATGGTCGACCTTCCACCCCGAATTCCAGCTGCTGCCGCGCAAGTTCAAGATCGCGGTGATCGCCTCGCCCAATGACCGGGCGGCGATGCGGCTGCACGATATCGGCATCGAGCTGGTCAAGAACGAGGCGGGCGTGCTCGGCGCGCGGTTCTTTGCCGGTGGCGGCATGGGCCGCACCCCGATGATCGCGCCGATGATCCGCGAATGGGTGCCGATAGAGGAGCTGATCAGCTATGCTGAGGCCTGCCTGCGCGTCTACAATCGCCATGGCCGCCGCGACAACAAGTACAAGGCGCGCATCAAGATCCTGGTGCACGAACTCGGCGCGGCGGAATATATCCGCCAGGTCGAGGAAGAATTCGCGCACATGAAGACGCGGGGGCTCAACCCGCCTGCAGCCGAGCTCGAGCGGATCAGCGCTTTCTTCCAGGACCCGCCGTTCGAGCAGGGGCTGAGCGACGAAATTGACCGGTCGGACCCCGATTTCGCGGTTTGGGTCGATCAGAACACCCACCCTCACCGCGTGCCGGGCTATACTTCGCTGACCATCAGCCTCAAGCCGGCCGGCGGCATTCCCGGCGACGCCACGGCCGAGCAGATCGACCTGATGGCCGAACTGGCGCGCGACTATGCGTTCGACGAGCTGCGCGTGACGCATGCGCAGAACATCGTGCTGGCGCATGTCCGCAAGGCCGATCTCTACGCGATCTGGCAGAAGCTCGATGCCGCAGGCCTCGCCACCGCGAATCTGGACCTGATCGGCGACATGATCGCCTGCCCCGGGCTCGATTACTGCAGCCTCGCCAATGCCCGCTCGATCCCGGTGGCGCAGAAGATTTCGGAGCGGTTCGCCGATACCGGCCGTCAGCGCGATCTGGGCGAGCTCAAGCTCAAGATCTCGGGCTGCATCAACGCGTGCGGCCACCACCATGCCGGGCATATCGGCATCCTGGGCGTCGACAAGAAGGGGCTGGAAAACTACCAGCTGCTGCTCGGCGGATCGGGCGCGGAGGACGTATCGCTCGCCAAGATCGTCGGCCCGGGCTTTGACGAGGACGGCATCGTCAACGCGGTCGAGACTGTCACCAACGTGTATCTCGGCGCACGCGAACCGGGCGAACGCTTTGTCGATACCTATCGCCGCATCGGCATGCAGCCGTTCAAGGAGGCGCTTTATGGCTGACGCATCCCAGGCCCATCTCCCTTCCCCGTTTGTCCCGAGCCCTTCGACGCCGCCTGTCGGCGTCTCTCAGGATGAACTTCAGCCTCTGGCTGAAGTCGAGGGACGTGATCGCTACCGTTTCGCCGACGTCCCTCGACACGCTCGGGACAAACGGATTTGGGTGCGCACTGCAGGAGAAGCGGCATGACCACACCCCAGATCCTTTATCGCGACGAACCTGCGGTTACCGATACCGCCATCCCGCTCGCCGAGTTTACGACCGGCACCAATTCGGCTGCGGTGCGCATCGAGCCAGGCGAGGACGCGCGCGCACTTCTTCCGCAGCTCGATCAGCTTCGCCTTGTCGAGGTGAACTTTCCGAGCTTCGGCGACGGACGCGGCTTTTCCAGCGCACAGATCCTGCGCGAAGCCGGATACAAGGGCGAACTGCGCGCGGTCGGCGATGTGCTGGTCGACCAATTCGTCTTCCTGCGCCGCTGTGGCTTCGACAGCTTCGCGCCGCGCAAGCCGCTCAACCCGGACGATGTGAAGGCGGCCGAGGGCTTTTTCCCCGAATTCTACCAGAAGACCAGCGACGGCGTCGCCGCGATCTGGGCGAAGCGGCATCAGGTGGCATCATGAAGCAGACCGAAGTCAACGCGCAGCCCGCTGCCAGTGCTGCCCCCCGCCAGCGCGACCGCATCGATGCGGGTCCGCGCTTTACCGAGCGCGACGCGATCCGCCTGAACAACATGTTCCGCGGCACCGATACGGCCGAGATGATGCGCACCGTGATCCGCGACGGGCTGGTCGGCGATCTTGCGATCGTCTCGTCCTTCGGCGCGGAGAGCGCGGTGCTGCTGCACATGATCGCCTCGGTCGATCCCTCGCTCCCGGTGCTGTTCCTCGATACCGGCAAGCATTTCCCCGAGACGCTGGCCTATCGCGACACGCTGGTCGAGCGGCTGGGGCTGACCAACCTGATCCTGCTGTCGCCCGATGCAGAAGACCTGGAAAAGCAGGACGCCAACGGCCTGCGCTGGTCCTACGATCCCGATGGCTGCTGCGAGATCCGCAAGGTCCGCCCGCTGGCCAAGGCGCTGCTCGCCTATGACGGCTCGATCACCGGCCGCAAGGGCTTCCAGTCGGCAACGCGCCAGGGCCTGCCGCGGTTCGAGATCGACACGTCCGACGCGCAGGGCCGGTTCAAGCTCAATCCGCTCGCGAGCTGGACCAAGGAGATGCTCGACAGCTATTTCGCCGAACACGACCTTCCGCGCCATCCGCTCGAGGCGCAGGGCTATCCCTCGATCGGCTGCGCGCCGTGCACCAGCAAGGTCGCGCCCGGCGAAGATCCGCGCTCGGGGCGCTGGAAGGGCTGGGACAAGACCGAATGCGGCATCCATAGCGAGGTAACGCCGCTCCCCGGTGCCCAGGATGACAATGGAGCGAATGATCCTGTCTTCTGATCGACAGTAAACTGCAGAAAAATTCGGAGCAATTCGATCCGATTCAGGGCATTTTAACCATGCTGCAGCAATCTGCGGTCATGTCAGAGCGCCCCGATCTTTTGCAGATCCTGTATATCAGCACGGTTTCTCCAAGAGAAACCGTCGATCTGGAATCGATCCTCGCGGTGGCCCGGCGCAACAACCGCGCGCACGACATTACCGGCCTGCTGATGTTCAACGGCAAGCGCTTTCTGCAAGTGCTCGAAGGGCCGTCGGGTGCGGTGGAGAACACGTTCGAGCGCATTCGGCGCGATACGCGGCATCGCGCGCAGGTGATGCTCAGCCGCCGGACCGTGGGCAGACGCGAGTTCGGCGACTGGTCGATGGCGTTTCGCGACGGGCATGCCGGCGAGGTCGATGACCTCATCTGTGCCAGGACCGCAGATGCCCACCCCAATCTGCGTGCCGAACTGACGGCCTTCGCCAGACAGATCTGAGGGCATAGTCTGCGTCTATTGCTGCGCAGCATGAACGTCTTTCGCGCTGTAGTTGACAGACGGGCTTGCCGACCCCATTCTCGACCGCAGCAGGCCGGGCCCCTCTGGCGCAGCAATTTCCAATGCTGCGTGATGTCGGACTGCTACGGGATGCGCACCATCCCGGGCTTCCGGCCCGGTCAATCGATCGAAATCCCGCGCATCCCGACCAATGCACATCCATTGGAAAGGACAATGCCATGAAAAATATAAAGGCCGCCACGATCGCGGCTCTGTCAGTTGCAGGACTTTCGATCCCCGCCAGCGCTTCTGAATTTCAGCACATCCGCCATCAGGTGCAGGTGCCACACGGAGAGCGCGAAGTGACCGCCGTCTATCAGCCCAAGACGATGGTCAGCTATCGCCAGATCGGCAATATGAGCCCGAACCGGCCCAGCACCGCCCGCTGCCTGTGGAAGGCGGAAGTCATGGTCGAACGGCATCTCCAGGCCCCGGCCGGACAGGGCAGCCATGTCGTGCGCACGCTGGTACCGGCCAAGCTGATCGAAGGATCGACCAACGGCCGCTGCGCCCAGGGCAAGGAGCAGGTCAGCGACACGCTCGCCCGCCGCGCCGATGAGGTGCAGGCGCATGTGCTGGCGGTCGCCGCCGAAGACCGCAATGCCCTGATGGCCGAACTCAGCATCGCCACGGGCAACCCGGCGAGCTGATATATCCCAATCCTCTCCCAGCTTGCCTGGGGGAGGTGGCAGCCCGCAAGGCTGACGGAGGGGCCAGTGCGCCGCAGGTGGCGCGGCGCCCCTCCACCCTTCGCATCGCGACCGCCTCCCTCCCGGGCATGCTCCGGGAGCATTTCGCGCGTTGCCGCCGCTTGCCATCCCCTTCCCGCTAGCCCATTGTCTGCGCAGATAAAAATCCTCGCAGGGAAGGACTGGCCGTGGCCGCTAAAGCACTGAAATTCGGTTCCATCGCGCTCGCGCTCGCGATCGCCCCGTTGGGCATGCCCGCACAGGCACAAGATTCGACCGAGAATTTCACCGTCATCATCGGCGGGACCAATGTTGGCCATCTCGATGTCGTGCGCAGCGGCGACGCGGTGAAGATCGATTACGACTACAAGAACAACGGTCGCGGCCCGACGATGAAGGAAGAGCTCAAACTCGACGCCAAGGGCATGCCGGTTGCCTGGAAGATCACCGGCAACTCGACCTTCGGCAACGCGATCAACGAGAGCTTCACGATGCAGCGCGGCACCGCGCGCTGGACCGATTCAACAGGTTCAGGAACCGCCAAGCCCAAGGGCCAGGCCATCTATGTCGCGCAGGAAGGCAGCCCCTGGTCGGCAGGGCTTTATGCCCGCGCGCTGCTCGCCGATGACGACCGTTCCATCCCGGCACTGCCCGGCGGCGCGCTGAGCCTCGCCGAGCTCGAGAAGGTGCAGGTGACCGGCAGCGGCGGGGCGATGACCGTCACCGCTTATGCGCTGTCGGGCAACGATCTCGACCCCGGCTATTTCCTGCTCGACGACAAGGGCGCGCTGTTCGCCGCGATTTCCCCGCGCGCCGTGTTCGTGCGCAAGGGCTTCGAGGGCGAGGACATCAAGCTGCGCGATCTGGCGGTAAAATATTCGACCGAGCGCTTCGTCAAGATGCAGGCCAAGGCGGCGAACAGCTACAAGGCGCCGGTGCGCATCACCAATGTGCGCGTGTTCGACCCGGTGGCGATGAAGCTGACCGAACCGAAAAGCGTGCTGGTCAGCGGGCGCCATATCTCCGCAGTACTGCCCGCCAGCAGCCCCGCCACGCCAGGCGAGGTGACGATCGACGGCGAAGGCGGCACACTGGTTCCGGGCCTGTACGAGATGCACGGGCATATCGGCCAGGAAGACGCGATGCTCAACGTGCTGGCAGGCATCACCTCGGTGCGCGACATGGGCAACGAGATCGACGTGCTCGACGGCCTGATCGAGCGGATCGATAGCGGCGTGCTGGCAGGGCCGCGGATCATCAAGTCGGGCTTTATCGAGGGCAAGTCGCCGTTCAGCTCGAACAACGGCATATTGGTGAACAGCCAGCAGGAGGCGATCGACGCCGCGCGCTTCTATGCGGCGCGCGATTACCAGGCGATCAAGATCTACAACAGCATGAACCCCGAATGGATTCCGGCTTTGGTCAAGGAGGCCAAGGCGCTGGGGCTGCACGTAATGGGCCATGTGCCAGCCTTCACCAATGCCGATGCGATGATCGCGGCGGGCTATGACGAGATGACGCACATCAACCAGGTGATGCTGGGCTGGGTGCTCGAACCGGGCGAGGACACGCGCACCCTGCTGCGCCTCACCGCGCTCAAGCGGCTGCCCGCGCTCGACCTCAACAGCGGCCGCGTCAACGCCACGATCCGCGCGATGGTCGATCGGAAGGTCACGATCGACCCCACCTTCGCCATCCATGAATCGCTGCTGCTCTCGCGCAACGGCATGATCAATCCCGGCATGGTCGATTATGTCGACCACATGCCCGTCGGCGTGCAGCGCAGCGCGAAACAGGCCTGGGCCAAGATTGCCGATGCGGCGGACGACAAGGCCTATCGCGGCGCGTTCGATCAGGTCGCGGCGACGATCCGCAAGATGCACGAATCGGGCATCTTCCTCGTCCCCGGCACCGATATGGGCGGCAGCTTCACCTATCATCGCGAGCTGGAACTGTACCAGAAGGCGGGCATGACCCCCGCGCAGATCCTGCGCCGCGCGACCTATGACATGGCGCAGTATCTGAAGCAGGACCAATCGCTGGGCAGCATCGAAAAGGGCAAGTACGCCGATTTCTTCCTGATCCAGGGCGACCCGACCAGGGACCTGAAGGCGATCAAGGCGATCCGACTCGTCGCCAAGGACGGCGTCTTCTACTATCCGAGCGAGGTCTATCCCGAATTCGGCATCAAGCCGTTCGCCACCAAGCCCAAGGTGAAACTGCCGAAATAAGCAAGGAGGAGAGAGCCATCTCTCTTCGTCACCCCCGCGAAAGCGGGGGTCCCGCTTCTGCGCCAGCGCTGCACCTATAGCGGGATTCCCGCGTTCGCGGGAATGACGGGCAGAGGCCTAGAGCTCGCGCGACCAGAACTGCATCGGGTGCGGTGTCTCTTGCGCCTCGCCGATGTCGAGCCAGTCGAAGCTGGTCACCAGCCCGTCGACCTTGGCATAGCCGCGCTTGGCCCAGAAAGCGTCGAGCGGGCGATAGCCCGCCGGGCGCAGCCTATGGTCGGCAGGGCGCTGCACCGCGCAGAAGGTGGCTACGCGCGCCCCTGCCGCCCGGCTGGCCGCCTCGCGATGGTCGAAGAACGCGTGGCCGATGCCCTGACCGCGATAGCCGGGCAGCAGCACCGACTCCCCGAAATAAAAGGTCCGCGCGACATCCCATCCCGCCGCGACGAAGGGTGCCTTGAATTCGGGTTTTTGCGCCGCGAGCGGCGATGCCGTTGCCGCGCCGACGATCGTTTCGCCATCGCGCGCGATCACCAGCGCAGCATCGGGCGCGGCGGCAAACTCGGCGAGATAGTCGCGCTCGTAATCCGCATCGCCTTCATAGAGATACGGCCATTCGGCGAACACCGCGATGCGCAATAGCGCCAGCGCTTCGATCGCTTCTGCTATGCGGTGGGCGGGCAATGTCTCGACCGTCACCGCCATCGCATCAGGCCGCCTTGCGAATGACCACCGAGCCCGCGGAATAACCCGCACCGAACGAGCAGATGATCCCGGTATCGCCGGGCTTCAGATCCTCGCTATTGAGGTGGAAGGCGATGATCGATCCGGCGGACGAGGTATTCGCATAGGTGTCGAGCACCGTCGGACTCTCGTCCTCGCTCGCCTCGTGCCCGAGCACGCGCTGCGCGATCAGCCGGTTCATCCCCGCATTGGCCTGGTGCAGCCACAGGCGGCGCAGATCCGCAGGCGCGATGCCGAGCCGCGCGATATGATCGGTGATGAGATCCCCGACCATCGGCACGACCTCCTTGAACACCTTGCGGCCTTCCTGGACGAACAGCTTGTCGGCGCTGTCACGGCTCTCCGGCGCGGTGCGGTTGAGGAAACCGAAATTGTTGCGGATGTTGTTGGAAAAGCGCGTCTTGAGCTGCGTGCCCAATATGTCCCAGTGCCCGGCGGGCGCGAAATCGGCCGCCTCGACCAGTACGGCGGTCGCCACGTCGCCGAAGATGAAATGGCTGTCGCGATCGCGCCAGTTGAGATGGCCCGAGCAGATTTCCGGGCTCACCACCAGCACCGAGCGCGCATTACCGGCGCGGATGAAATCGGCGGCGGTCTGGATGCCGAAGGTCGCCGAGGAGCAGGCGACGTTCATGTCGAAGCCGAAGCCCTCGATGCCCAGCGCGTCCTGTACCTCGATTGCAATGGCGGGATAGGCACGCTGCAGGTTCGAGCAGGCGACCAGCACCGCATCGACATCCTTGGCATCGCGGCCTGCCCGGGCTAGCGCATCGCGCGCGGCAGCGACACCGATTTCGGCGAGCAC
>NZ_LSIS01000508.1:0-19835 GCF_001556365.1 Blastomonas sp. CCH1-A6
ATCGAGATGATGCGTAATGTGCCGGGGCAGAAGGCAGCGGAAAATCTGGGCGCTGCCGCCTATCAGGGGCGCGAGTTCGCCGATGCGCAGTTCCTCTGGCCGCGCGCCTTTTCCGACCTGGCCGAGGAATATGATGCGCTGTACGGCCTCAACTATGATCATCTCGGCCGCATTGCCGAGATCAACTTCGCCAATGGCCGTCGCAACCCCGCCGCGCAGACCCGGCAATGGCAGTTCGGCCCGAAGAGCTTCACCGAGGATGACGAGGCCAACCCGGTCGTCGAGGGGCGCACGCGCAAGAACGATTGCGGCCAGGTGACCGACGGAGCGGCAGTCGTCTTCCTCGCTTCGGAAAAGCGCGCCCGCGAATATGCGGCGAAGCGCGGCATCCCGATGGAGCAACTGTCGCGCATCGCCGGCTGGGGGCATCGCTCGGCGGCGCTCGGCTATCGCGACAAGCGCCGGATGGCGGGCGACAGCGAATATGTCTTCCCCCAGGTCAAGCGCGCGATCGACGATGCCCGCGCCCGCGCAGGCGTGTCGGGGGTCGAGGCGATCGATGCGGTCGAGACGCACGATTGCTTCGCGATGACCGAATATATGGCGATCGACCATCTCGGCCTCACCGCGCCGGGCGAGGCGTGGAAGGCGGTCGAGAATGGTGATATCGAGATTGGCGGAAAGCTGCCGATCAACCCCTCGGGCGGGCTGATCGGGCTCGGCCATCCGGTGGGCGCGACGGGCGTGCGGATGCTGCTCGACGCGCACCGCCAGGTCACCGGCCAGGCGGCGGACAATCAGGTCGAGGGCGCGCGCCGCGTGCAGACGCTCAATATCGGCGGATCGACCACCACCACGGTCAGCTTCATCGTGGAGCAGGCGGCATGAGCGACACCCGTTTCAACCAGTTCAAGCAACTGATCGCCGCCTGGACCCGCAAGGATGCCGATGCTGTGCTCGCCATGCTGCACGACGATGTCGTCTGGCATTATGCCGCCGCGATCGCCCCGCCGGCGCGTGGCAAGGCCGAGGCGCGCGCGTTCATCGAACGCTTCGGATCGACGATTGCCGAGGTCAACTGGCGCATCTTCGCGCATGCTGAAACTGCCGACAGGCTGTTCGTCGAGGGCGTCGACGAATATGTGACGACCGACGGCGTCCGCGTCGCCGCGCCCTATGCAGGGATCATCGAATATCAGGGCGACAAAATCATCGGCTGGCGCGATTATCTCGATCGCGCCACGGTCGATGCTATCAAGGCGGGCAAGCCTTATCCGGCCCAGGTCAAGGAACTGATCGACCGGCCGGCGGCATGACCACGACGATGCTGGCCGATGCCCCGTTTCGCGAGGCGGAGTTCATGCCCGTCGATCTCGATGTCGAGCGGCGCGCCGATGGCACGATCATCCTGAAAAGCCGCGTACCCGTGCGCGCGTTCGATGCGAACATCCCGCGCGCCTTTGCCGAGCGCGCGGCGCTCAAGGGCGATGCCCCGGCGATCGGCTGGCGCGGGGCGGACGGGCCATGGGCCTTTCGCAGCTACACGCAGATCAAGCGCGACATGGATGGCGCGACGCGCTGGCTCGCCGAGAATTTCCCGCGCGGCACGCGGCTGCTGATCATCGCCGAGAACAGCCTGCCAGTCGCGGTGATGACCTTTGCCGCCTGGGCGGCAGGCATGATCATCGTGCCGGTGAGCATCGCCTATGGCCTGGCGGGCGGCGATCATGCGCGGCTGCGGCACGTGATCGCGCGGACGCAGCCGGAGGTGATCCTGGCCGAACCGCACCCCGCCATCGCCGCCGCGCTCGCTGCTGTCGCACCGGGCGCACGCATTATCAGCAGCGATCCTGCGCCCTTCGTCGGTGCCATTTCCTATGCCGATGTCATCGCGACCGATCCCGGCACGGTTGCCGAAGCGGCCATCGCCGCCGTCGATCCCGACGCCCCGGCGATCTACATGCTCACCTCGGGCTCGACGGGCCTGCCCAAGATCGTGCCGCACAGCCTGACCGCGCTCGCCGCGTGCGGGGCGCAGGGGCTGGACATGATCGGCAAGGCCGCGGGCTGGGACGATGTGATGCTCGACTGGCTGCCCTGGCACCATGCTGCGGGCGCGTCGGTGATGCGCACCTGCCTGCTCGAGGGCGGCACGCTGCACATCGATGCGGGCAAGCCGCTGCCCGGCCTTTTCGACCAGACCATCGCCAACCTGCGCGAGATTTCGGTCGCGTATTTCAACAACGTGCCCACCGGCTATGCGATGCTGGTCGAGGCGATGGAGCGCGATGCCGAACTGCGCGCGCGCTTTTTCGCCAAGATGCGGCTGATGCTCTATGGCGGCGCAGGGCTCCCCCAGCCGGTGTACGACCGGTTGCAGCAACTGGCGATCGCAGAGACCGGCCACCGCATCCACATGACCACCGGCTATGGCATGACCGAGACCGTCTCGGGCTGCATGGCGATCCATTTCCCCGCAACGCGCGTCGGCATCGGTCTGCCCGCGCCGGGCCTGTCATTGAAGCTGGTGCCGTGCGACGGGCGCTACGAGGTGCGGCTCGCCGGGCCCAATGTGATGAAGGGCTATCTTGACGAGCCCGAGAAGACCGCCGCTGCGTTCGACGACGAGGGCTTCTACCGCACCGGCGATGTCGCGGTGTTCCATGACGAGAGTGACTACGGCCAGGGCCTCGCCTTTGCCGGGCGGCTGGCCGAGGAGTTCAAGCTCGCCAATGGCAACTGGGTTTATGGCGGCGCGGTGCGCGAGAAGCTGCTCAAGGCCTGTGACGGGCTGATCGCCGATCTGGTGCTGGCCGATGACGGCAGGCCGTATCTGGCGATGCTGGCCTGGCCCAAGCCCGGCGCGACGCTCGATGCCGTCGCGGACGCGGTGCGCGTCTATAATCGCGAGGCGCGCGGCGGCGCGGTGATCCGCCGGGTCGCGCTGTTCGACACGCCGCCCAACCCTGCCGCGCACGAGCTGTCGGACAAGGGCACGATCAACCGACGCGCGGTGCTCGACGGGCGGCGCGACTGGGTCGAGCGGGCCTTTGCCGATCCGCCGGACGAGGGCGTCGCGATCACCGGCTAGGGCGCTGGAAATACTCAAAAATCGGGAGAAAACGGGATGCTGACGATTCTGGCGATCAATGCGGCTGTGCTCGCCGCATGCTTTGTCGCGCTGTGGCTGATCTGTCTGGGGACGCGCGATGTCACCCCGGTGGACAGCTTCTGGGCCTGGGGCATGCTGGTGATGGCGATTTCCACCTATGTCCAGGCCGAAGGCGATCCGGTGCGGATGGCGATGCTGCTCGCCATCTGCGGACTTTGGGCGGCGCGGCTGGGGACATTCATGCTCTGGCGCTGGCGCAGCCATGGGCCCGATCGGCGCTATTCGGCGCTGCTCGGCAAGGCGCAGCAGCACAGGGGCTGGAGCTTCGCGCGCGCCTCGGGCCAGCTGGTGTTCTCGACGCAGGCGCCGCTGCTGTTCGTCGTCTGTCTGCCGGTGCAACTCGGCCAGATCGATGCCGCGCCGCCGGTCGGAACGCTGGGCTATATCGGCGCTGGCATCGCGCTGTTCGGTATCGCGTTCGAGACGATCGGCGATGCGCAGCTCGTCGCGTTCAAGGCCAGGCCCGAGAACCAGGGCAAGCTGATGACCAGCGGGCTGTGGCGCTATACCCGGCACCCCAATTATTTCGGTGATGCGACGACCTGGTGGGGCCTGTGGCTGATCGCGGCGGAGACTTCGACGGGTCTGGCCGCGATCGTCGGCCCGATGCTGCTCACCTGGACGCTAATGAAATGGTCGGGCGCGCCCACGGTCGAGAAGCGGCTGGCCAAGACGCGCGAGGGCTATGCCGACTATGTCGCGCGCACCTCGGGCTTCATCCCGATGCCGCCCAAGCGCGGCTGAGCGCGACGGGGGTCAGTTGGTCTCGGCCCGCTGACCCAGCCGCTCGGCAGCGGCGCGAAAGCCTGCCTCGATCTCGTTCACGATCGCGCTCACCGGCTCGACGCTGCGCACCGTGCCAACCCCCTGACCCGCCGCCCACAGATCCTTCCACTTGGCATGCGGGTCGCCGCCATAATCGCGGGTTGCGGGCTTGCCGAGATCCCTGGGGTCATAACCGCAGGCGACCAGCGAAGGGATCAGCCAGGACGCGGGCGTGCCGGTGATCGCCGGGCTGACCACCAGATCCTCGATTCCGCTATCGACCACCATCTGCTTGTAGCCGGGCACCGCCATGCTCTCCTCCGCCGCGAGGAAGCGCGTGCCCATATAGACCAGGTCCGCCCCAGCGGCGATCGCGCCGGCCAGCGCCGCGCCATCGGCAATCCCGCCGCCGACGCAGATGATGCCGTCGAACTCGGCGCGCAGCGCGGTGATGAAGGCGAAGGGCGAGAGAAAACCGGTATGCCCGCCCGCCCCGGCCGACACGCAGACCAGCCCGTCCGCGCCCGCCGCGGCCGCCTTACGTCCCAGCGCCACCGAGATGACATCCGCCAGCACGATGCCGCCATAGCCATGCACCGTCTCGACCGCCGACGCCGGGCTGCCGAGCGCGGTGATGACGACCGGCGGCTTGTGCTTCGCGATCAGCGCGAGGTCATCGGCAAGCCGCTGGTTGCTGCTGTGGGTCACGAGATTGGCGGCCCAGAGCCCGGGCGCGCCTTCCGTCTCCGCCGCGATGCGCGTCATCCACGCGTCAAGGTCCGCCGCCGTGCGGCAATTGGGCGTGGGGAAAGCCCCGATGATGCCGGATCGTGCCGCCGCGATCACCATCTCGGGACCGGAGACCAGGAACATCGGCGCAGCCACGACGGGCAGGCGCAATTTGTCGATCAGCATTCAGATACGCTCCACTATGGTTGCGACGCCCACGCCCTGCGCCCCGGTCGCGACGACCAGGCCGAGCGTGCCACCCGAGTCGGTCAGCGCGTCGATCAGGGTCGAGAGCAGCACGCCGCCGGTCGCCCCCATGGGATGCCCCTTGGCGACATGCCCGCCGCTGACATTGACCCGGTCCGGATCGGGCGCGCGGTCGCGCAGGAACTTGGCGTGGGTGACCGCGAAGGCCTCCATGAACTCGATCCGGTCCATGTCCGCGAGCGTTAGGCCCGCTTTGGCCAGCGCCTTGTCCATCGCGGCAAAACCGGCGGTCAGCGAATCCCAGGGATCGCCGCCGACCTCCTGATGCGCGACGATCCGCGCGATCGCGCCCTCGCGCGGGCCAATCAGCGCCAGCGCCGCGCCGTCGGTCATCGGCGGCGCATGCGCGACCGTGTGACGATGGTCGATCTGACGGTCGCCGAGCAGGCTGCGATAGGCCTCGGCCAGCGGCGGAAAGGCAGGCGGCAGGGATTGCAGCCGATCGAGCGTCATCGGCCGCACCGCCTCCTCGCGGTCGAGCCCGGCGACAGCGATACGCGAGGCGATGAGGGCCGGCCTATCCTCGGCCGCAGCAGCACGCGCCTGCGATACCAAAGCGACCTGATCGAGCTCATCGCGGGTGATCGCTTCCTTCTCTGCGAGCAGATCGGCGGCGAGCGCGACCTGGATATAGCGCCGGTCGGGCGGCATGTCGGTCGCGGTATAATAATCGGCCTTGTCGGCCATGAAGGCGACCTTCGACAGCATCTCGACCCCGCCGCCGAGCGCCCATTGCGCCTGGCCCGAGGCGACCGCCGCCGCCGCCGCACCCACCGCCGACAGGCCCGAGGCGCAGAAATTGTTGAGCGTGTGCACCGCGACGCCATCAGGCAACTCGGCCTTGAGCTTGGCTATCAGCGCGATATGCCCGCCCTGCGCGCCGACCTGGCCGACACAACCCAGCGTCATCCGCTCGGCGCGCCCGCGCGGATCGTGCCCCCGCGCCTCCATCGCATCGACCAGATGCGCAACAAGGCCATGCGGCGTTTCACCGGCGAGCCCGCCATCGGGCCGCGCCTTGCCGCGAGGGGTACGCAACGCAACATGCAGATAGGCCTCACTCATGCCGGGGCTCTCCACGCACTGGGCGGCTGAAAGGCGAACAGGCCGGGCGGCGCGGCGATCACGGCGGGGATGGCGTTGATCGCCACCGCCACCGTCGCATCGGTGAGCGCGCGCGACGGCGGTGCGTTGGGATCGGATTCGGTAATGTCCATGGTCAGATGGATATTGGGCCGCCCCTCGATCCGCACGTCCCAATGCCCGCGCCCGCCTTCGTGCAGGCCCGGATCGGCGGTCCACAGGATCGACAGGGTGAAGCGCGCGCCGCACGCATAATGCGCGGTCCAGCGCCATTCGGTCGCGGCAACCGTGCCCTTTGGAATGGTCCCCGCCGGAATGACAATATCCGCCGGGGCGAGCGTGAGCTGATGATCTGGTTCGATTCGCTCAACCGATGTACCCATCTGGTACCCGGCAAATACCAGCACTTCGGAGAACAGCGCGCGATACAGCTCTGCCAGCGGCCCGGTGCGGATGTCGCGCACCGCAGGATCGCTGCCCAGCCCCATCAGCTCGAAGACGAAGGCCGCGCTCGCCATGGCCGAGGCGTCAACGGTCTCGCTGACCCGGATATGCTCGATCTCGACCGACATCGCGGTGGCCGCGAGCGCGATCCGCTCGACGATCATGCCGGGGCTGACCCCCACGCCTGCCAGCGTCGCCCCGCCCTCGATCGCGGCGCGATGCAGCCGCTCGGCATAGTCCGGCCCTTGCGCGGCGGGCCAGTGAAAACCGGCGGTCGAAATGACATTCTTGCCCGATCGCAGCAGCGCCTCGACATCGGGGACCAGCGCGTCATAGGGCAAGGTGATGCGCGGGGTGTGGATCACGACATCGGCCTTGGTCGCCAGCGTCTGTGTCAGGTCGTGCGTCGCCAGCACCCCGGTCAGCGGTCGCCGCGCGATCTCGCCCGCATCCTTGCCCGCCTTGGCTTCGGAATAGACATGCACGCCTGCCAGCGTGAGCGCGGGATCGTCGATGATCCGGCGCAGCGCCGTGCGTCCCATCGCGCCGGTGGCCCATTGAATGACACTGCAGGTCATGCCCGCCCTCCCCTTCTGCCGTCTCTTCTGGAAGCCGAATAATCGCACTCCGCGCCGCAGCTCTGGCTTGCCTTGGGCTTAGGTATCTTTATGAAAGTTGTAAAGCACAGACAGGAGAGAGCGATGTTTCTGACCCCGGCCGAGAGGATTGCGGACTTTGAGGCACGCGGCTGGTGGGAGGGGAAAAGCGTCGATGCGCTGTTCCGCGCAGCGGTGGCCGAACGCGGCAATGCGCTGGCGCTGGTCGATCCGCTCAACCGCGAAACGCTGGACGGATGCGTGCCCGAGCGGCTGAGCTGGACCGAACTCGATGCCCGGGTCGATGCCATGGCCGCTGCGCTGATCGCCCTTGGGCTGAAGCGCGACGACGTGATTGGCGCGCAGTTGCCAAACACCGTCGATGCGGTGATCCTGTTCCTCGCGGTCGCGCGGCTGGGGCTGATCATCAGCCCGATCGTGATGCAGTATCGCGAGCATGAGCTCGGCCATATCCTGTCGCTCACCGATGCCCGCGCCTTCGTCACCGTGCCCGCGTTCCACGGCCATGATTATGCGGCGATGGCGGCGGGGCTGATCGCCGGACGTCCGGGCATGATGCTGCTCACCATGGGCGCGGCCGAGCACGGCACCGACCTGAAGGCGCTCGGTGCCACGGCCGATCCGGCGAGTGTCGCCGACTGGTGCGCCGCGCAACCGGTCGCGGGGGGCGAAGTGCTGACCATCTGCTGGACCTCGGGCACCGAGGCGCGGCCCAAGGGCGTGCCGCGCGATCACAACCACTGGCTGCTCAACGCCAAGGTGGTGGTCTGGGGCACCGGCATGCAGCCGGGCGATGTGCTGCTCAACCCCTTCCCGCTGGTCAATATCGCCTCGATCGGAGGGCTGATGCTGCCCTGGCTGGAAGTGCGCGGCACGATGGTGCTGCACCATCCGTTCGACCTTGGCGTATTCCTGAAGCAGATTGCGGCGGAGCGCGTGACCTATACCATCGCCCCGCCGGCGGTGCTCACCGCCTTGCTCAAGCAGCCGCAGATCACCGCCTCGGTGGACCTTTCGTCGCTGCGCGCGATCGGAAGCGGTTCGGCCCCGCTCACCCCCTGGCTGATCGAGGGCTGGGCCGACAGCCATGGCATTGAGATCTGCAACATCTTCGGGTCGAACGAGGGCATGGCTTTGATGTCCTCGCCCGGCGACGTGCCCGACCGCGCCGAGCGCGCGCATTATTTCCCGCGTTTCGGCGCAGAGGGGGTGGAGTGGGACAGTCCGGTTTCCGCCGTGATGCGCACGAGGCTGGTCGATCCCGATAGCGGCGCGATCATCACCGAACCTGGCCAACCGGGCGAGATGCATATCGCCGGGGGCACCGTCATCTCGGGCTATTGGCGCTCGCCCGAGCTCAACGCCGCGAGCTTCGACGGCGAATGGTTCCGCACCGGCGACCTTTTCGAGATTGCGGGCGAAGGTGGACTGTCGCGTTTCTACCGCTTTGTCGGGCGATCGAAGGAGATCATCGTGCGCGGCGGGGTGAATATCTCGCCGGCGGAGATCGACGAGCTGCTGGTCAGCCTGCCGAACGTGCGCGAGGCGGCGAGCGTCGGCATTCCCGACGCCGATCTCGGCGAGCGGATCGCGGTGGCGGTGGTGGTCGATGATGGGGTCACTCCGCCCGATATCGCAGCGGTTGGCGCGCATCTGGCAGCGGCGGGGGTCGCGGTGTTCAAGCGTCCTGAGCGGCTGGTGGTGCTGCCCGCGCTGCCCCGCAATGCGATGAACAAGGTGGTCCGCGCCGATCTGCGCGCAGCGGTGCTGGCGGCGCTAGGGGGTTAGGCCGCCGCCGCCATCAGCCGTTCGCGCCGCGCGGCCTTGTCGCGTTCCAGCACTTCGCGCTCGACCCAGTGCGAGTGCGTGCCGCTGCTGATCTTGTGCGGCAGCGCGATGCGACAGATGGGGCCATCGGCAAAGCGCTTGCAGTCGATGATGATGCACTCGGACGTGCCCTGGTTCTCGTCGATCACGAAGCTCACCAGATAGCCGTCATCCTCGTCCTCGGCGCCGACGCGCGGGGCGAAGGGCGCTTCGGAAGCATAGCGCCCCTCGGGCAAGGTGATCGTGGTCGATTCACCCGTTTCCAGGTCGTGCTTGACGAAACCGTTGAACAGGAACCAGCCGGGCTTGGTCGTGGTCGAATAGGCATAGCGATAGGGCTGCGCCAGATAGCGCTGGTTGATCATGCCGAATTCGACCAGCTGATCGCCCAGCGACTGCTCGCGCGTCTCGCCGGTGCGAAGGTTGAAGCGCCAGCGGTGCAGCGTGGGGCGGAAGCTGTTCTCGTCGATATGCGCCATCATCGCGCCCAGCCCGCCATCGTGCGGCAGCGGATCGGGCGTGGGATTGTTCTGGAAATAGCCGTCGAGCACCACCTCGTCGCCCTCTTCCCAGGCGTTGAGCCAGTGCAGCACATAGGTCGGCGCAGCATCGAACCAGCGGATGTCGCTGGGATCGTTGCGGTTCACCAGCGCGAAGCGCGAGGGCAGATCGTGCAAGCGCACCGCATGAATGTTGTGCTCGAGCAGTCCCTCGTCCCAGAAGACCGGGAAGTCGTTGAGGATCGCCCAGTTCTCGCTGAACGCCATGTCGTGCGGCAGGCGCGGCCCTGGCAACGGCACCGGGCTGTAATTCTTCAGCCGGCCATCGGCATCGACCACGCCGTAATGCATGTAGGGCGCATGCTTGGAATAATTGAAGAACAAGAGCTCGCCAGTGCGGTCGTCGACCTTGGGATGCGCCGAGATGCCGTCGATCGGCACCCAGGGCGCGGGCCCCAGCTGCTCGAGCGTTTCGGGGTCCATCACATAGCCTTCGCCGCATTGGTAGAAGGTGGCGATCGCCTGGCCCGCATGGACGATGATGTCGGTTGAGGCGCTGTCCTTCAGGCTGCCATGCGCGCCGAAACCGGGGCGGCGCGACAGGCTGGGCTTGTCCTGCAGGCCGCCCCAGAGCGATCCGCCCGCCTCCTGCTCCGCCTGGAAGCAGCGCGAGCGGACGAAACGGTTGCGATAATGCGCCTTGCCGCGGCGGAAATCGATCTGGTGGATCATGCCGTCGCCGTCGAACGGGTGATATTTGCCCAGCGGCTGGTGAATCTGGTTCTCGGTATTGCGCAGATAAATGCCGTCGAGATCCTCCGGGATCGCGCCCTCGATCACCTCGAGGTCATAAGCGTTGACCTCTTCATATTGCGGGGTCCATGCACCGGTCAGATAGGGGTGGTTGCTCGGCTGAAGCGTGCTGCGGATTGCGGGCAGCCGCTCGATTGTCATGGCCATGTCCTCGCCTCTTCCCTGGCTTTTTCGATCCTGTTGCTTCGGATAGCAGAATGGTCTGGTTACGCAAGTCTCTTTGCGATACACCGTGCGTGCAGGCCGGGATCACCGGCCGCATCAACCGGAGGATGCTATGAATCGATTTCGTTCCGCCGCGATGGCGCTGACTATTGCCGCTGGCCTGATGCTGCCGGGCGCGGCGCTGGCCGAGACCGCCCCGGCACCCGCCGCCCCCAAACAGGAGAGCTCAATGACCGACCCCAAGATTGCCGTAGTCGAAAAGATGATCGACGCCTGGAACCGCCGCGACTGGAAGCTGGTGGGCGATCTGTTCGCCGAGGATGGCGTGCTGCATTCGATGATGATCGAGCCGGTCAACGGTCGCCCCGCCATCGCCGAGCGGATCAATGCGCTGGGCGCGGGCATCGAGAGCATCACGCTGCACATCCACAATATCGGCCGCATCGGTGATGTCGTCGTGATCGAGCGCACCGACGAGTTCGTGTACAAGGGCCACCACGGCAAGGTGCCCGTGGTCGGCATTCTCGAGGTCGAGGGCGATCATGTGAAGGTCTGGCGCGAATATTACGACCGGGCCGAGCTGCTGCGCGAAATGGGCATCGGCGAAGAATTTCACAAACCTGCCGCGGCGCATTGAATAACAAGGGCATGCCGGAGCGAAAGGCTCGACGTATCGCTCCGGCGTGCTTATTGTGGCGGGCGTGACTGTTGAACCACAACTCATTCGTACCTGCTCGATCTGGCGGGCGCTGGAAGTGGTGGGCGATGCGCCCACGGTGCTGGTGATCGAGGCGATCTGGCTGGGCACCCGGCGCTTCGATGCGCTGCGCAAGCGCACCGGACTGCTGAAAGCCCTGCTCAGCGACCGGCTCAAGCGGCTGATCGCCAATGGCATGATCGAGAAATGCCCCAGCAGCGACGGCGGCAACCGGCACGAATATGTGCTGACGCAAAAGGGCCGCGATCTCTACTGGACTTCGCTGATGCTGCTGCGCTGGGAACAGCGCTGGGGCGCAGGCCGCACCAAGTTGAAGGTCGAGCTGACGCACAAGAGCTGCGGCCATGTGTTCGAGCCCGAGCCTGCATGCAAGGCGTGCAACCAGACGATCGATGCGACGCAAATGGAATGGGAACCCGGCCCCGGCGTTGGCATGATGGAGCCGGTCTATTCGCGCCGCCGCCAGCAGCGCGAGACCACCGAAAGCGCGGCGACCCTGTTCGACGAGGCCGCGCGGATCATGGGCGACCGTTGGGCTAGCCTGATCATGCGGTCGATCTTCACCAACATCAACCGGTTCGACGACATCCGCCGCGACACCGCGATCGCCACCAACATCCTCGCCGAACGGCTCGCCTGGCTGACCTCGATCGGGGTGATCCGGCAGGAGCAATATATCGAGAGCCCGCCACGCTTCGAATATCGCCTCCGCCGCAAGGGCGTCGATTACTACCCCGCGCTGCTGATGCTGATGATGTGGGGCGACAAGTATTTCTGCTCGCCCAACGGCCCGCCGGTGCTGCTCACCCACCGCAATTGCGGTCACAGGCTCGAACCCCAGGTGGTCTGCTCACACTGCCGCCAGCCGCTCGAGGCGCATGATGTCGACTTCCGCCTCATCGAGGTGGCCGGGGCGGAGGACGAGAGGCAGCCGGTTTCGGCGTAAAAGTACGATTCGCGCACCACATTTCTCATCGTCACCCCCGCGAAGGCGGGGGTCCCGCTATTTCGGATAGGGTGAAGAAAGCGGGACTCCCGCGTTCGCGGGAATGACGAAACCGCGCCGCGATGGGGTGAGCCACGACAACCCTGACCGCACCCGCAATTATCACTTTCATTATCATACCAAACTGGTTAGCCTCTTCTTAGCGGGAGAGAGAAAGCCATGGATTCCAGCGTCGAGCGCGCGGTCATCGTCACGGGTGCGGGCAAGGGCCTGGGCGCCGCCTTTGCCAAGGCATTGGCATCCGAAGGCACGGCGGTGCTGGTCAACAACCGGCTGCGCAAGGGCCAGCCCGACAGCGCCGGAGCGGTCGCGGACGCGATCCGGGCTCAGGGCGGCCGCGCCATTGCCAACTATCAGGATATTGCCGCCCCCGGCGCGGCGCAGGCGCTGGTCAAGGCCGCACTCGAAGCGTTCGGGCGGATCGATGCCATCGTCTTCAACGCCGGGATCATCGGCCCGGCGGCCAAGCTGCCCGATATGGACATGGCGGCGCTTGGCGAGGTGCTGAACACCAATTTCCTCGCCCAGGTCGCGCTCGCCCAGGCCGCGCTGCCGCATCTGCTGCAGGGCCCCGCCGGGCGGATGGTGTTCGTATCCTCCTCGGCCGGGTTGCACGGCGTGCGCGGGCGCATCCCCTATGCCGCCAGCAAGGGCGCAGTGAACGCCATGGCGCTGACCCTGGCCGACGAACTGAAGCGCACGCCGATCAAGGTGAACGTGCTGTGCCCCTATGCGTCCACCCCGATGACCGCGCAGGATGGCGTCGCGGGCGATCCCCGGCTCGATCCAGCTTATGCGGCAGGCATGGCGGCCTATCTCGCGAGCGAGGCGTGCAGCGTCAACGGCCAGATCTTTCTCGCCGGGGGCCGCCGCTATCGCCGGGCGCGGATGGTCGAGGGGCGCGGGGCCTCCGCCGCCGATGACAGCAGCGCCTGGGTGGCAGAGCATCTCGACCAGATCGCCGCGATGGACGGCGCACGCGAATTTCCGGGCGCCGAAAGCGCCTTTGCCGATCTTTATGCAACCATAGACACAAGCCATATCGGAGGATGAGGATGCGACTAACCGTGGAACAACTGCTCGACCGGCAGGAGATAGAAGACATATTGATCGGCTATGCGCGCGGGGCCGACCGCGCCGATGTGGACCTGATCCGCGCCGCCTATCATTCCGACGCGATCGAGGATCATGGCGGGGTCTATGTCGGACCCGCTGCCGATTATGTCGCGCTGATGGCGAAAATCCTGCCCACCGCGCCGCTGATGTCGCACCTGTGCACCAACATCTCGGTCGAGTTCGTCGAGGCCGATCTGGCCGTCACCGAATGCTATTTCCTCACCTTCTCGCGCCGGGAGGCCGAGAGCGGATCGTTTGACAGCCTGACCATGGCGCGCTGCGTCGACCGGTTCGAGCGGCGCGACGGCGCATGGAAGATCGCGCATCGCCGCCTGGCGTGGGAATGGAACCACGAAATGCCGATCAACGAGACCTGGGGTCGCGGCATGATCATCCCCGATATGGGCAAGGCCGTGCGCGGCGCGAAAAAGCCCGACGACATTCTGTACGGTGCCTGGGCGCGCCAGCGCAGCAAGACGGAGGCCGCAGCATGAAGATCGAAGGATGCACCGCCATCGTCACCGGGGCCAATCGCGGTATCGGCTTCGGCTTTGTCGAGGAACTGCTCGATCAGGGCGCGGCCCGGGTCTATCTCGGCGCGCGCCAGCTCGCCGATGCCGAGGAAGCCGCGCGCAGCACGGGCGACACCCGTGTCGTGCCGATCCAGCTTGACGTCACCAAGGCGGAGGATGTGGCAGCGGCCGCAGCCCGCTGCACCGATGTCGATCTGGTCGTCAACAATGCCGGCGCCTTTCACCGCCAGACGCTGCTCGAGGCCGAGAACATGAGCTTCGCGCGCAACGAGATGGACACCAACTATTTCGGCATGCTGGCGATGGTCCGCGCCTTTGCCCCGGTGCTCAAGGCCAATGGCGGCGGCGCGATCGTCAACGTGCTGTCGGCAGGCGGCATCTGCGCGGTGCCGAACATGGGCGGCTACAGCCCCAGCAAGTTCGCCGCGCGCGCAGCGAGCGACTGCCTGCGCGCTGAGCTCGAACCGCAGGGCACACATGTCGCGGCGCTGATCGTGGGATCGGTGGATACCCGCATGGCCGAGCATGTCACCTGGCAGGCCAAGTCGAGCCCGCGCGACATCGGCAAGGCCGGCCTGATGGCCGCTGCGCGCAAGGTCGACGAGCTCGATACCGACCCGCATGCCGAGTCCGTCCGCGCCTTCCTGGCGCGCGATCCGTACACATTGAAGCGCTCGATGGCCAAGGCGCTGCACGACGGGAGGCGCTGATATGAAATATGCCAACACGCTGGAGACGATGCTCGCCAAGCAGGACATTGCCGACTGCCTCGCCCGCTACGCGCGCGGGGTAGACCGCGCCGATGGCGACCTGCTGCACAGTTGCTATTTCGACGACAGCATCGAGGAGCATGGCAGCACCTATTCCGGCCCTGCCCGCGCCTATATCGACGGCGCGATCGAGCGGATGCAGGGCGGCGACGTGATGGGGCACTATCTGTGCAACCTGCATGTCGAGTTCGAGAGCGAGACGCTTGCCTATGCCGAATGCTATGTCCTCACCTTCGCACGCTTCAGCAAGGCGGGCGAGAAATGGGACACGCTGACCGGCGGGCGCATCGTCGACCGGTTCGAGAAGCGCGACGGCGAATGGCGCATCGCGCACCGCAAGATCACGCTCGACTGGAACCGCGACATGCCGATGGCGGAAACCTGGTGCCTGGGGCTGTTCAAGCCCGAGGACCCGCGCATGCATATCGGCGAGAAGGGCAAGGGGGACCTGAGCTACAGCCGCTTCTGAACGGATCCATCCCAGCATAACGAAAAGGGCAGCCGGGTCGCACCGGCTGCCCTTTTCTTTGCCTCGATCAGGCGTTTCAGAACTTGACCGAAACCTCTGCACCGTATTGGCGGGGGGCGCCCAGACGGCTCACCTCATCGCCGAAGAACGCGATGATGTTGGTGCGATACAGCGTATTGGTGAGGTTGCGGCCCCAGAGCGAGAAGGTGATGTTGCCATTGCCCGGGGTGAACGAGACGCGGCTGCCCAGCTGACCATAGCCGCCTTCGCGCTGCAGATTGTCCGGTGCCCAGAACAGCCGCGCCTGGTGGCTGTAATTGACGTTGAAGCGCAGCGCGTCCGACCAGTCGCCGATATCGGTCACGAAATCCGCCGCGACATTCCACTGCGCCTTGGGCGTGCGCTGGAGGAAGTTGCCCGAATTGTCGTTGCCGAGCGAATCGATGAAGGCGATGTACTTGGTATCGAGCAGCGTCAGCCCGCCCGACAGCGTCAGGCCTGTCGCCACCGCCACGGTTGCTTCGGCCTCGATACCCTGGATCTTGGCGTCCGCTGCATTGTCGGTGATGTTGCACAGGCACGCTGCAGAGGTCTGGGTGACCTGCAGGTTCTTATACTTCATGTCGAACACCGCGACGTTGAGCCGCAGCCTGCGATCGAACAGGTCGAGCTTGCCGCCAAGTTCGAAGCTGGTCACCGTTTCGGGGTCATAGCTGGAAACCGCTGCTGCCGCATTGGCCGGATCGTCCTCGAAGCCGCCGCCCTTGTAGCCGGTCGAGAAGGTGCCGTAGAACAGCATGTCATCATTGGGCTTGAACTCGATCGTCGCCTGCGGCGTGATCTCGCTCCAACTGTCCGAATAGCGCGCGGTGAAGCTCTGCCCTTCGCGGAAGGTGCCCGCGAGCGGGGTCAGCGCGACCTGATCGTTGGGATTGAACTTGTCGCCGCCCTCGGTCGCGGTACCCGTGACCGTGCCGCCCTTGCGATCCTTCGAATAGCGGATGCCAGCAACAATGCGCAGCTTGGGCGAGAAGCGATAGCCGAGCTGGCCGAAGAACGCATAGCTCTCGTTCGTCGCGCGGTTGTTCCAGCGGCTTTCGCCCGACAGCGTGGTCAGCACCGTCAGCGGCACCTCGGCCCAGAAGCGGTCGAGCTTGGTCACCTTGTCATGCTGGTAATAGGCACCGAAAATCCAGTCGAAGCCGCGATCGGACTGCTCTTCGGAGACAACGCGCAGTTCCTGACTGAACTGGCGGATGTCCTCGTCCTCGTTCACCGGGAAGGTGAACAGCGTCGGCGAGATGACGCCAAAGCCGTTATCGGGGCCGATGCCGGTCTGGTCGTAGACGTTATACGCCTCGCCCTTGCGATAGCCGGTGATCGACGACAATGTGCCGAAGCCACCCAGCCCCTGGTCCATGCGCAGCGACAGGCCCCAGGCCTCGCGGTTGAGCTGCTGCGGCGTATCGGCGGTGTCGCCCTTGTAGCGCGGCCATTCGGGCAGGCCCTCGCGCAGCTTGAGCGGGCGGCCGCGGATGGTGCCGATGGCGGCGCGCGCCGCGCTCCACGGGCCGGACCCTGCCGCAGGGCCATCGATCGCGACCGAATGGAAGCCGTTCGATTTGTCCTTGGTATAATCGAACACCAGCCGCGCGGTGAAATCGCTGTCGTCGGGTTCGACCATCAGCTGACCTCGGAACTGGATGCTGTCGACATCGTCGAGATCGACATCGTGCAGCAGATCCTGGTTGAAGCCGTCACGGTTGCGATACTGGAAGCTCAAGCGCCCGGTCAGCGGCCCGCTGATCGTGCCGGTAATGTGCCCGCGCGCCAGCTTCTCGTTGTAATTGCCATAGGATACCGCGAGCGATCCGCCGGTATCGGCCTCGGGCCGCGCGCTGTAGATGCTGATCGCGCCGCCGACGACGTTGCGGCCCAGCAGCACGCCCTGCGGCCCGCGCACCACCTCGACGCGCTCGATATCGTACATGTCGAAGTTGAACAGGCCCGAGCGGCCGACATAGACGTCATCGACGAAGATGCCGATCGACTGGTCCGCCGAAGGGCTGTCGAGCCGGGTGTTGGTGATGCCGCGGATGTTGAATTCCTGGTCGATCGGCGACAGCGCGGTAAAGCTGAGCGACGTCGCCTGCCCGGCCAAATCCTCGAAGCTGAGGATGCGCGCGGTCTCGATCGATTCCGCACTGAACGCCGAGATGGCCGCCGAGGTGTCCTGCACCGTCGAATCGCGCCGCTGCGCGGTCACGACGATATCGGCAATCTGCGGCCCCTGGGAATCCTGCTCGCCGGCATCCTGCGCGCTGGCGGGCGTGGCGACCGCTGCCATCAGCGCCAGGCCGATCGCGGTCATCGAAAAACGGTTGAATCGGCAACGCGCAACAAGATTGTGCTTCAGCATCAATCAGTTCCTCCCCTCAATGCCAGCGCTTGTCGCCGGTCACTTGCAATACTAGACCTATGATAAAGGTTCGTCAATGCAAGTTACTGTTGCCGTTACGGGAACATGGCAAAACGCCCGGCCAGCAGGGCTGACCGGGCGCGGGGAACAGGCAAAAGGAGCTAACAACCCTTCAGACGGGCAGCCCGACATAATTTTCGGCAATCGCGGTCTGCATCGCGGATGACCGGGACAGGTATTCCATCTCCGCCACCTGCATCTGCCGTTCGAACGCGTTCTGGTCGGGAAAGCTGTGCATCAGCTTGGTCAGCGACCAGCTGAATCGCTCCGACTTCCAGATGCGCGCCAGCGCCCGGTCGCAATAGCCCAGCAGCGCGTTTTCGTCCTTGCGCCGGTAATGCGCGATCAGCGCATCGGAAAGATAGAGCACGTCGGACGCGGCCAGGTTCAGCCCCTTGGCGCCGGTGGGCGGCACGATATGCGCCGCGTCGCCCGCGAGGAACAGGCGGCCATAATGCATCGTCTCGAACACATAAGAGCGCAGCGGCGCGATCGACATTTCCAGCGCCGGGCCGCGCGTCACGCCATGCTGCGAGATAGTGTTGAAGCGCAGCTCCAGCTCGTCCCACAGCCGGTCCTCGGGCCAGTCCTCGATCTTCTCGGTCAGTGGCACCTGGATGTAATAGCGGCTGCGCGTCGGCGAGCGCATCGAGGCGAGCGCAAATCCGCGCGGGCCGTTGGCATAGATCAGCTCGTCATGGCAGGGCGGCACATCGGCGAGGATGCCCAGCCAGCCGAACGGATATTCGTGCATGTATTCGCGCGCCAGGTGTTGCGGGATCGCGCGGCGCGACGGGCCGTGAAAGCCGTCGCACCCGGCGATAAAATCGCACTCGAGCGTCGCCGGCACGCCATCCTTGGTGTAGGTCACCTTAGGATGCGCGCTATCGACGCCATGCAGCGCGAGATCGGCGGCCTCGAACACGATCTCGAGCTCGCGCTGCGGCGCGGCGGCGATCAGGTCGCGGGTCAGCTCGGTCTGGCCATAGACGACAACGGTCTTGCCGGTCAGCGCCTTGATATCGATGCGGACCATCTGGTCCCCATCGGCGAGGTTGAAGCCGTCCTCGACCATGGCCTCGCGGTTCATCCGTTCGTCCAGCCCCAGCCGGTGCATGAGGTCGGTGGTCACCGTCTCGAGCACCCCTGCGCGGATGCGGCTCTCGACATGATCGCGGCTCGCGCGTTCGAGCAACACGCAATCGATGCCTTCCGCCTTGAGCAGATGGCCGAGCAGCAGCCCGGCGGGGCCCGATCCGATGATCGCGACCTGGGTGCGGCGCGCGGTCATGCCAGCAACTGCTGTTCGAGTTCGCCCAGCACGCGGTAGCAATCCAGCACCTGTGCGACCGAGCTGTTTGGCTCGCGGCCTTCGCGGATGGCGGCGATGAATTCACGGTCCTGCAGTTCGATGCCGTTCATCGAGACATCCACCTGGCTGACGTCGATCGGCTCTTCCTTGCCGTTCACGAGGTCATCATAGCGCGCAATATAGGTCGCGCTGTCGCCGATATAACGGAAGAAGGTGCCGAGCGGGCCGTCATTGTTGAAGCTCAACGACAGGGTGCAGATCGCGCCGCTCTCGCTCTTGAGCTGGATCGACATGTCCATCGCGATGCCGAGCTCGGGATGATGCGGGCCTTCGAGCACATTCGCCTTGACGATGCGGCCTGCCTGATAGGCGAACAGATCGACCGTGTGCGCGGCATGGTGCCACAGCAGATGGTCGGTCCAGCTGCGCGGCTCGCCCTTGGCATTCATGTTCTTGCGGCGGAAGAAATAGGTCTGCACGTCCATCTGCTGGACGTTGAACTCGCCCGCCTTGATGCGGTTGTGGACATATTGATGGCTGGGATTGAACCGCCGGGTATGGCCGACCATGCAGACCAGGCCGGTTTCCTTCTGCTTTTCGAGCACCGCCTGGCTGTCCGCCCAGCTGTCGGCCAGCGGGATCTCGACCTGCACGTGCTTGCCAGCATTCATGCACGCGATCGCCTGCTCGGCGTGCATCTGCGTCGGGGTGCAGAGAATCACCGCATCGACATCGTCGCGCGCCAGCGCCTCGTCGAGCTCGGTCGTGGCGTGGATTGCGCCATATTTCTGCGCCACCGCCTCGGCCTGTTCGAGGCGGCGGCTGACGATCGAGACGATCTCGACCCCATCGATCAGCTTCAGGCCGTCGAGATGCTTCTCACCAAAGGCGCCGGCACCGGCCAGGGCAATTCTCATAAATCCTCCCTCTCCCCTTCAGGGGAGAGGGCCGGGGAGAGGGGGAGTCTCGATCCGGCCATGGTTTCAGGTTGAATGACGGGAAGCTCCCCTCTCCCAACCCTCCCCCCTGAAGGGGAGAGGGCTATGAACT
>NZ_LSIS01000051.1:0-3895 GCF_001556365.1 Blastomonas sp. CCH1-A6
CGAGACTTGGCGACGAAGGAGCCTAGTCGCAGCGGTGAGGGTGATCGGGCGGCTGCGTGAAAGGTTTCGCAGTTTGACACCTGCAGCTACATTCCGGGAACGCACCCCCACCCAACCCTCCCCCATCAAGGGGGAGGGCTTTTGAACCTAGCTAGTCATGGCCGAAACTCTACAATCCCTTATCGCCGCCGAGGCCCTGCAGCCGGTCGATCCGCGCGTCACCGACTTTGCGCGTGCGATCATCGCCCCGTTCGGCGAGACGGCGCGTGCGGCGATCTTCTACGGATCGTGCCTGCGTGAGGCGCAGCTCGACGGGCTGATGCTCGATTTCTACGTCATCGTGTCCGATTATGCGGCGGCCTATCGCGCGGCGAACAAGGCCGGGTGGATGGCTCGCGCCAATGCGCTGATCCCGCCCAACGTCTTTCCGGCGGCGCATGGCACGCTGGCCGCCAAATATGCCGTGTTGTCCGAGGCCGACCTGGCCAGGGCGTGCTCGATGCAGGCGGGCGATGTCTCGGTCTGGGCGCGCTTTGCCCAGCCGGTGCGGATCGTGTGGAGCGCCGATCCCCTGGCGCAGGCCCGGGCACTCGATGCGCTGTGCGCCGCTCCGGTGACGCTGCTGCGCCATGCCGCGCCGGTGGCCGATACCGCATCGCCCGATCCGCTGCACATCTGGCGCACCGGCTTTACCCGTACCTACGGCGCGGAATTGCGCGCCGAACGCGGCGACCGGCCGGACAAGGTGGTCGATTTTGCGCCCGACCATTATATCGCGGTCGGCGCGGCGATCGCGCGCGAGGTGCCCGATCTGGCCGCGATGCCGCGCGCCGAGGCAGAACGCCGCTGGGCAAGGCTGCGCGCGCGCGGCAAGCGGCTGACCGTCGCACGGCTGGCCAAGGCGAGCTTCACTTTTGCCGGGGGCATCGATTACCTGGCCTGGAAGATCAACCGACACGCCGGAACGCAGATCACGATCCGGCCCTGGCAGCGCAAATGGCCGCTGGTCGCGGCGGTCGTGCTGGTGCCGAAGCTGCTGAAAAGCGGGGCAGTCAAGTAGCGCCCATCCGAAACGAAAAACCCCCCTTCCGGTCCATCCGGAAAGGGGGTTGATCGAATATCGGCTCAGGCCATTGAGTTGTCGGTAACGGCCGTTGCGTTTCCCCTACGGTCGAACCGCAGGTCGGTTCCGACCCGATGCGATTAACGGATCAGGCTCAGTACGCCCTGCTGGCTCTGGTTCGCCTGGGCGAGCATCGCGGTCGAGGCCTGCGCCAGGATCTGCGACTTGGCGAGGTTGGTCGATTCTTCCGAGAAGTTCGCGTCCTGGATGCGCGAGCGGGCTTCCGACAGGTTGGTCGAACGGTTGACGAGGCTCGACACGGTCGCCTGCAGGCGGTTCTGGCTCGCACCCAGGCTTGCCTGAGCGGTGGTGATCGTGTTCAGCGCGCTGTCCAGCGCGGTCAGCGCTGCCGCCGGGTCACCCGTGCCGGCAAGAGCGCCGATATCGACGGTGTCGATCGCGAGGCCTACCGTGGTGACGTTGGCGAGTGTGATGTTCACCGTGTCGCCCGAAGCGATGCCGGTCTGGATCGCGACAGGGCCGGCGGTGTTGAGCAGCGACACGCCGTTGAAGGTGGTCTTGTTCGCGACATCGTTCACCTGCGCCTTCAGCGCGGTGACTTCCGCCTGCAGGTTGGTGCGGTCGCTGTCTGCCAGCGTGCCCGAAGCCGATTGCACCGCCAGCTCGCGCATACGCTGCATCATGTTGACGATTTCGTTCATGCCGCCTTCGGCGGTCTGCGTCAGCGAAATGCCGTCATTGGCGTTGCGGACGGCCTGATTGAGGCCGCGGATCTGCGAGGTCATGCGGGTCGCGATCGCGTTGCCGGCCGCGTCGTCAGCGGCGGAGTTGATGCGCTTGCCGGTCGACAGGCGGTCGATCGACTTCGACAGGCTCATCTGGGCCGAGGTCGAAGCGTTCGCAGCACGGAGTGCCGAAACATTGGTACCGATTACAGTCATCTGTGGTTCCTTCCACGTTCCTGGGGCGGCTCCAAAAAATGTAGCGGCCTCAATGACTAAGACGGTGGGGCTGGCGGGCGGTTAAGCAGAAAGCGTCAATTTTTCGACTGACGCGTCAATTTTCCGACGCACCGCCGCGCCAGCCCCTGTCGTCATTAGCGGATCAGGCTCAGCACGCCCTGCTGGCTCTGGTTGGCCTGGGCGAGCATCGCGGTCGAGGCCTGGCTGAGGATCTGCGACTTGGCGAGGTTGGTCGATTCCTCGGAGAAGTTCGCGTCCTGGATGCGCGAGCGCGCTTCCGACAGGTTGGTCGAGCGGTTGACCAGGCTCGACACGGTCGCCTGCAGACGGTTCTGGCTGGCACCCAGGTTCGCCTGTGCGGTGGTGATCGTGTTCAGCGCGGTGTCGAGAGCGGTCAGCGCGGTGCCGGCGCCAGCAGCGGTGCTGATGTCGATCGTGCCGATGGCAAGGCCGGTCGCACCGGTGGTGACGTTGGCAAGTGCGATGTTCACCGTGTCGCCCGAGCCGATGCCGGTCTGGATCGACACGGGGCCTGCGGTGTTCAGCAGCGACACGCCGTTGAAGTTGGTCTTGCCCGCGACGTCATCAACCTGCGCCAGCAGGGCGGTGACTTCCGCCTGCAGGTTGGCACGGTCACCGCCAGCCAGCGTGCCCGAAGCCGACTGGACGGCCAGTTCGCGCATACGCTGCATCATGTTGGTGATTTCGTTCATGCCGCCTTCGGCCGTCTGGGCCAGCGAGATACCGTCGTTTGCGTTGCGAACCGCCTGGTTGAGGCCGCGGATCTGCGAGGTCATGCGGGTGGCGATGGCATTGCCGGCCGCGTCGTCAGCGGCGGAGTTGATGCGCTTGCCGGTCGACAGGCGATCGATCGACTTCGACAGGCTCATCTGAGCCGAGGTCGAAGCGTTGGCAGCGCGGAGTGCTGCGACGTTCGTTCCGATAACAGTCATAAGTTGGTTCCCTTCACGTCTTCCTTCCGGCAGCTCGTAAAAGGAGCGGCCTCACCATCTTTGACGGTGAGGCCGACGGAGAATTAAGCAAAAAGCGTCAAATTTTTGTCGAGCGCGTCAAATTTCTGACTGATCGACCTTCTTATCGCCTTATCGGATCAGGCTGAGCACGCCCTGCTGGCTCTGGTTGGCCTGGGCGAGCATCGCAGTCGACGCCTGGCTGAGGATCTGCGACTTGGC
The DNA here is from genome assembly GCF_001556365.1 of Blastomonas sp. CCH1-A6. NCBI lineage: Bacteria > Pseudomonadati > Pseudomonadota > Alphaproteobacteria > Sphingomonadales > Blastomonadaceae > Blastomonas > Blastomonas sp. CCH1-A6. The sequence continues at coordinate 3,240 of NZ_LSIS01000051.1, forward strand.
TAGGTTGGTCGATTCCTCCGAGAAGTTCGCATCCTGGATGCGCGAGCGCGCTTCCGACAGGTTGGTTGCGCGGTTGACCAGGCTCGACACGGTCGCCTGCAGACGGTTCTGGCTGGCACCGAGATTCGCCTGTGCGGTGGTGATCGAGTTGAGCGCGGTGTCGAGCGCGGTCAGCGCGGTGCCTGCGCCAGCGGCGGTGCTGATGTCGATCGTGTCGATCGACAGCCCGGCCGCAGTGACGTTGGCGGTCGCGATGTTGACCGTGTCGCCCGAGCTCACGCCGGTCTGGATGGCGATGGTCGGAGCAGGAGCCGGTGTCTGCGGCACGTTCAGCAGCTGCACGCCGTTGAAGGTGGTCTTGTTGGCGACGTCGTTGACCTGCGACAGCAGGGCGGTGACTTCCGCCTGCAGGTTGGTGCGGTCGCCGGCGACCAGCGTGCCCGAAGCCGACTGGACGGCCAGTTCGCGCATGCGCTGCATCATGTTGACGATTTCGTTCATGCCGCCTTCGGCCGTCTGCGCCAGCGAGATACCGTCGTTCGCGTTGCGAACCGCCTGGTTGAGGCCACGGATCTGCGAGGTCATGCGGGTGGCGATGGCGTTGCCGGCCGCGTCGTCCGCAGCGGAGTTGATGCGCTTGCCGGTGGACAGGCGAT
>NZ_LSIS01000509.1:0-1468 GCF_001556365.1 Blastomonas sp. CCH1-A6
GCCAAGGCCAGCGACGAGGCGCGCACCAGCCGCATGGCGCTGCGCCGCCGCTACAAGATCCAGGACGTCATCCAGCGCCGCCAGGTCATGCTGGTGCAGGTCGTCAAGGAAGAGCGCGGCAACAAGGGTGCGGCGCTGACCACCTATCTCTCGCTCGCGGGCCGCTATTGCGTGCTCATGCCCAACAGCGCGCATGGCGGCGGCATCAGCCGCAAGATCAGCAACGCTTCGGACCGCAAGCGGCTGAAGTCGATCATCGCCGAGATGAAGCTGCCCGCGACCATGGGCTGCATCGTGCGCACTGCCGGCCTTTCGCGCACCAAGCCCGAGATCAAGCGCGACTTCGACTATCTCGCCCGGTTGTGGGACGAGATCCGCGAGAAGACGCTCAAGGCCTCTGCCCCTGCGATCATCCATTCGGACAGCGACCTGATCAAGCGCGCGATCCGCGACATCTACAATCGCGATATCGAGGAAGTGCTGGTCGAGGGCGAAGCGGGCTATCGCGCCGCCAAGGACTTCATGAAGCTGCTGATGCCCAGCCATGCGCGCCGGGTGAAGAGCTATTCCGATCCCGTGCCGCTGTTCCAGCGTTATGGCACCGAAGACCAGCTTTCGGCGATGTACGAACCGGTGGTGCAGCTCAAGTCGGGCGGCTATCTGGTCATCAACCCGACCGAGGCTCTGGTATCGATCGACATCAACTCGGGCCGGTCCACCAAGGAACACGGGATCGAGGCGACCGCGCTCAACACCAACCTGGAAGCGGCGCGCGAGATCGCCCGGCAGCTGCGCCTGCGCGACATGGCGGGCCTGGTCGTCATCGATTTCATCGACATGGAATATGGCTCGAACATCCGCAAGGTCGAGAAGGCCATGCGCGATGCGCTGAAGAGCGACCGTGCCCGCATCCAGGTCGGCCGCATCTCGGGCTTCGGCCTGATGGAAATGAGCCGCCAGCGCCTGCGCACCGGCGTGCTCGAGGCATCGACCCGCACCTGCCCGCATTGCGACGGCACGGGCCTGGTCCGCACCGCATCGTCGGCGGGCCTGTCGGCGCTGCGCCTGCTCGAGGAAGAGGCAGCGCGGGGTCATGGCAGCATCATCACGCTGCGCACCAGCCAGGAAGCGTCGATCTACGTCCTCAACAACAAGCGCCGCGACATTGCCGAGATCGAGGAGCGGTTCGGCGTGCGCATCGAAATTCTGCCCAATGGGGAGAATGAAGGCGCGAAGATGGAAGTAACCGCCAGCGGTCCGCGTCCGGAAAAGGTCGTCACCTTCCAGCCGATCATCGACGATGACGACGACGATATCGAAGACGAAATCGACGAGATCGAAGAAGAGGAAGAAGTCAGCGAGAAGCGCGGCGGTCGCGGAAACCGTGGTGATCGTGCAGATCGCGGCGAGCGCGGCGCTTCTCGCTGACTTCTTCCTCTTCTTCGATCTCGTCGATTTCGTCTTCGAT
>NZ_LSIS01000510.1:0-12810 GCF_001556365.1 Blastomonas sp. CCH1-A6
AGCGATCAGCGCCCGGTCGAACCGGGGACCACCGGGGAACCAGCGATCGGCGAGCGCCACGAGTCCGGCGAAGGTCGCCAGCATCGTCAATTGCCCTGCTGCGCCATAAACATGTTTGCTCGAGGGCGTGAGGATGTCGACCTGCCACAAGCCGCCCAGTGCCATACCGGTAAAGGCGAGGGCGGCGGCGAAGGCCTCCTGCCGATAAGGCGAGCGGCCAGCAGCCATCAGGCACGAAAGAGCGCCGAACAGCCCGACCACCATCAGTCCGATCGACGGGAACAGGCTTTTCAGCCGCCATTGGCGAATGGCGATATCGATCGTGCCGGGCGGGGCCACGATGACCGCTCCGAGGAAGGCGCGGCAACATTCCCGTCGCACTTCGATCTCGATACGGTTGTCACCTGCGCGCAGAAAGGCCGGCGGCACCACCCATTTGCCCCCGAGGCGTCCGCCGCGCCAGGCCGGCGAATCCGACATGGGAACGTAGTTTCCGTTGACCAGAAGCCGGGCCCATCGATTGAAGCGCGAGGCGAAGACGATAAGCCCCTCAGCGGGCTGATCGAGCACCTTATGCCCGATGAAATGCGTAAGGCGCGCCGGTCCGAGATAGTAGTTCGGGCGGCCCTCGACCTTGGTCTGCTGGCCATCGGGCCCGACCATCAGCACGTCCGTCAGCCGGTTCTGTTCGAAGACCGGATCGGCGACCAGAGGGCGCACGAGCAGGGCCATGCCCCAGAACAGCAGCTGGACGATGGCGATCGCAACGATGAGGCGGACGGCATAAGGCCGATCGGATGCGGCTGGCTGGCCATCCACTTCCGCTATCGAGACAGCACGACTTTGCATACGTTTGCCCTGCCGCAAAGCCACGCATCTGAAAAGAGGGGAAAATCAGCTCGCTGGCCAGATATGGCACCATGAAACAGCCGCTGCCCTTTGCCGGTGCTGGGCATTACCCTGATCGGGCGGATGCAAGCGAACGTCTCATCAAGGTGAAAGACATGCGAAATTTTCAGGGATATCTGCCGGTCCTGGCCAGCGTCGCGGCAATGGCGATGGCGATGGTCGGACCGGTACAAGCCCAGGTCAAGGCGATCCCTCCCAAGAAGGTTGCACCCAGTTTCGATTGCGCCAAGGCCAAGCCAGGAACGATTGATCTGGTCATCTGCCAGGATCGCGAGCTATCGATCCTCGACCGCACGATGGGGCTGGATTACCAGCGCGCACAAATGCAGACACCTCCGGTGGAAAAGGGCAAGCTGCTGCGCGAGCAGCGCGAATTCATCGCCAACCGCAATTTGTGCATGAAGCGCAGGGCGGACCGCCAGCCGTGCATCGCCTTTGCCTATGAATCGCGTATTGAGCGGCTGGGCGAATGGATCGACCGTTCGGCCTGGCTGGGCGAATGAGCAGGAAGACATGAAACGCGCAACCTTGTCGGCGATGACGCTGGCGGTGCTGGCTCCGCTGCCCGTGGCGGCCAACGATACTCAGGCCAATGTCACCATGGGCGGGCTGATCTTCGAACCCAATGATCAGATCAGCATGGACAGCGAAGACCTGTTCCTGTCCCTCGATCGGGTGCGTGTCCGCTACACCTATACCAATCATGGCGACAAGCCGGTGACGCTGCTGGTCGCTTTTCCGCTGCCCGATGTGCCGCTGGAAGGGGCGGATCCCGAATGGGTCGAAGCCGCCTATCCCGATCTCGACCTCATCGACATGAAGACGCTGGTCAATGGCAAGCCAGCTGGCCTGATGCGCATCGATATCGCGAAGGTGAACGGCCAGGATGTCGACAAGCGGCTTAAGGAACTCGGCTGGCCGGTGGTGCACTGGAAGGACCCGGACTTCGCCGCGCGGCTCAATGCCCTGTCTGCTGACGACAAGTCGGCACTGGTGGCCGAAGGGCTGCTCACCACCGAATTCGTGACCGAGGGCGATGTCCGACCGGCCTGGACCGTATCCACCAGTTTCGTGCGCACGCAGACCTTTCCACCCGGCGTTCCGATCACGGTGGAGCACAGCTATTCCCCCATGCAGGGCGGCACCGTGGGCAGCGCATTGGGTCGCGATTTTCGCGAGAACGGGCGGCTGGATCCGGAGAGCGAATATGTCACCAAATATTGCGTCGATGACGCGTTCCTGCGCGGCTTCGATCGCAAGCGCTATCTGCCTTCGGGCAAGGAGAACGAGCTGTTCTTTCCGATCGAAAGCTGGATCGGCTATGCGCTCACGCCCGGTGCGAACTGGAAGGGGCCGATCAAGCGCTTTCGCCTGACGGTGGACAAGGGCGACCCCGACCGGTTGGTCAGCCTGTGCATGGACGGCATCAGGAAGGTCAGCCCGACCCGGTTCGAGGTGGTCAAGACCGATTTTGAGCCGGCACGCGATATCGACCTGCTGTTCGTCACTTTTACGCCCTTGGAAGGTGGGCAATAGCAAACTGGCATCCCATGATATGGGAGCCATTCTCCATGGGATGCCATTGCGGTTAACCCGCGTCTAACCCTGTTGTCAGCGAAATGCACGACAACAGGAGTAGACGATGCCCAAGTCCCAGAACCGCAAGAAACTGCTGATTAGCGCAGGCCTGTCGCTCGCCAATCTGGCGCTGATCGGCGGGATGGCACTTGCGGCGATCAACATGCCCGCGCAGGCGCAGGGCACCAATACCGGCACGGTGGAGCGTCCGAGCGGTGGCACCGCCTGCCCGTCGGGGTGGCGCACGGTGAGTGAGAATACCAAGCTGTGCGAACCGCAGGGCAGTCTTGCGCCCAAGATCTACGCCAAGAAGGAAAAGGAGACCTGCGCCAGCGGATATTACGAGGTCCATCGCCTGTGGTGTTCGACCAGGAAGCCGTGATCCGGCCCCGTCCCGATGATTTGCGACCTCTCAAGAGTTTCATGACATGAAGATGCTCACCATACTCGCCGCCGGTGCGGCCATGGCGTTTGCTGCCATTTCCTTTGCCAGCCCTGCGATGGCGCAGGGCACTGTAGGCCCCACCCCGGCCATTGGCTATCGGGGCTGCCCCAGCGGCTACAAGGTCGGCGGTGGCAGCAGCGAGACGAGCGACAAGACCTGTTATCCGCTCGGATCGAGCGCCCCTGCGGTCTATCCCAACCCGAACGGCAAGCCCTGCGCTGCCGGTTATCGCAAGGACGGCAAGTGGTGCACCGACAAGCCCGAAAGTACAATAAGCTACAAGGACCCGACCTTTGGTAACCTTACCAAGGCCGATGAATATGACCGCTGCCCGGTCGGGTATCACACCAGCGACAGCGCCCGTACGACCTGCGTTTCCTATCACCAGGACAAGTCGCCGAAGTCGCGACTGAAAAAGGGTGCGGCATGCGGAGCCGATGAGGTCGATGAATGGGGCCTGTGGTGCACATCAAAGACCACCACTCTGACGCGCGCTCAGGCTGAGGACGAAGCGATCTCGGACGTCAACATAATCTTCGCTCCTGCCGGAAGAGGGGCCACCCAGGGTGCCGATTACGAAAACACGCCCGGTCTGGTCGGCATATTCGGTCGCAAGGGTGGCGGCGCTTCTGCCGCGTCCGGCAGCAGCTCGGGCGATGGTCAGACCGCGCAGGCCAGCGGCTGTGCCAGCAGATCGGCGACCGGCGCCGCAATTGGCGGCGCGGTGGCAGGCGAGGGCGGCGCGGTGCTCGGCAGCATGCTCGGCGGCTTGGGCAAGAAGAAGAAAAAGGGCGGTTGCTGAACGATCAACCGCTCCCGCGAGGGGGCAGGGCACCCGCTAGCCGCCTTGCCCCCAACCCGCAATCCAGGGACAAAATCATGAAACGCACATTTGCCCTCGCCGCCGCTTTGCTGGCCGCATTCCCGCTGACCGGTACCGGATCGGTGGCCCATGCCCAGCCAGCACCGGAACTGGTCTTCTTGTTCCCGGTCAAGGACGGGATGGAAAGCGAACCGGTTTCGCAGATCCAGCTGACCTTCAGCACCGAAGTGACCATCAGCCATGTCGATATCGAGATGCAGGACGGACCGAAATTCGTCGTCTTCGATGTGATGGAGAATAATGGCGGGGGCCAGACCAGCATGGTGTCCAGCTATGACCTGCCCGTGCCGGTCGCTGCTCCCGGCCAGTATTTCATCAACTACGTGGCAGAGGTGAACCGCACGGATGGCACGATGGACACGGTGTCGGGCTATTCCTCGTTCGTCATTCTCGAGTGATGGTCATGCGCAAAATCCTGATCGCAGCGGCGCTTGCAGGTGCGCTTGCGACCCCGGCAGCCGCTGAAAAGTTGGAGCCGCGCGCCATGCTTGTCGCGTCCACTCCCGCCAGGGACAGCGTCGTCGCGGCGGGAACGGCAACGATCGAGCTCAGCTTTGCCGAGCCGGCAGAGGTGCTCAGCGTGAGCCTGCGTCTACCCGACGACAGCGAGATGACCGCCGAGCCGGAGGCGGGGGCCAGGCCCGGTGATCGCAAGACCCGGTTCCGCTACCGCCTGCCGCAAGCGTTGCAGCAGCCCGGAAGCTACAGCCTGTCCTACCTGCTGGTTTCCAGGTCGTTCAAGTCGCTGAACGGATTCATCGATTTCCGCATCGAGGGCGAACCCGCCCCGCCAGCGACGGAGGAAACCGTCGCAAGCGAACCCATGGAGACAGAACAATGATCCGCACCCGATTTGCCCTTGCCGTTGCTTCAGCCCTTGTCCTGACCGCAAGCGGCACCGCGCCGGCGCTTGCCAAGGTCGATCCGCAGGACGGCAAGCCCAGCTTCAACTGTGCCAAGGCGCGCAAGGGCAGCATCGATGAGGTGATCTGCTCGGACTACGAACTGTCCAATCTCGATCGCGAGATGGCGCGGCGGTATGTCAACGCGCAGAAGCAGACGCCGCGCGCGGCCTGGCCCGATCTGATCGGCGAACAGCGCAAATGGATCGCCAGCCGCAACCAGTGCATGGGCGGCAAGGGAAAGCGCATCGCCTGCATCGCGTTCGCCTATGAGAACCGCATCCTGCGGCTGGTCGAATGGGAGGATGGCAGCGCGCTGGATTGATCCCCCCGATATTCCCAAGAGTTCTTCGAGATGTCGATGGCGCCGGTCAATGCGACCCGTACCGGCGCGATCGACCGGGAGCGCGGCACACCCCCCGCGCTCCCACAACCCGCAGGTGGCTGCGGCAGCCTCCAGATACCGTCTACACTGGTTCGACGGAACGCCAACACGGCCGCGCTACTCGGGTGCTCGCTCGAGCCTGGATCGGTACCAGATGATGATCAGTCCCGATGCGCCGAACACCGCGCATAGGGCATGGGCCGACCAGAAGACCAGGATCGAGAGGGTGCTGAACTGGCTGGCCAGGGCGGTGCTGACCAGGCTAGCGGCGAACAGCGACAGATAGAATCCCGCCATGGCCGTAGCCGCGAACCCTCTTGCGCTCGATTGACCGAACATGGCCATGACCGCGGGCAGGATATTGGCGAGGCCGAGGCTGTTCAGCAACTGGAACGCCAGTCCCCAATAGACCGGAACATCGCTCCGCCCGTGGATGCCGGCGGCCAGCACGATGCAGGCAGCCCCCGCAACGGCGAATACCGCGCCGATGGCCGCCTTGGTGGCGGGTCGGGTGCTGCCATGGCGGCGCTCATGGCGAGCCCAGAAGATTCGCGTCGCGCCGAGCGCGAAAAGGCTGAGCACGCCATCTGCCGCGATCATCCAGCTTGCAGGAAAAATCCACTGTCCCAGCGAAAGGACGAAGCCCGTATCCGCCCATAGCAGATAGGCATTGGCAATCTGGAAGTTCGTCACGCAGATCATGGCGACGCTGATGCCAAGGACGCCGATGGTCAGCATGTCACTGGCTGCAGGCAGGGTCGACGGATCTGGCACTCGTTCCAATTGCGGTTCGGCGACGGTCGATCCGGCGAAATGCGACCAGTAGACCAGAAGGCCCGCCAGCATCGCGGCGCATGCAAGAGCAAAACCTGCATGCCAGTCGATCCGCTCCGCGGCGGTCCCGATAACCAGCGGCGCCAGCAATCCGCCCAGGTTGACGGCAATGTAGAAGTGCCGGAAGCCTTCGACCCGCTCGCTGTCCCTGGCCTGGTAAAGCCCGCTCAACCTGGCCGCCGCGGGCCCCTTGAACAGTCCCGAGCCGAGGGCGATGGCACCGAGCGCGGGCAGCAGCGCCGCATCCACGACGAGAAGGCCATGGCCCGAGGTCATCAAAAGCCCACCTACGGTCACCGCGCGATGCTGGCCTATCAGTCGGTCGGCCAGCAGCGCCCCGATGACCGGTGCGATCGCTGCCAACGAAACGAACGATCCGACCACCACCGATGCCAGCGCGACACCCTTAGCCCCTGTCAGGCGGCTGAGGCCATCGAGCAGCCAGATACTGGCCGGGTCGCGCCCATCCGACAGCATTTCCGCCAGATACAGGGCCAGGACGCTCTGCAATCCGTAATAGGCGAACCGCTCGAATCCGACGGTCACGCACAGGCTGCGAACGCCCTTCGGCAGCGGAACGCGCTTGGTCATCCCCGAATGATCCCGCCTAGACCGGTGAACCGTTCTGCCATGACCTACGAATATTGCCCGGCGTATCACCGAACCATTGCCGGAAGGATCGGCCGAAGCTCGACATGTCGGTAAAGCCCAGCAGCCGTGCGACTTCGGCGAGCGAAATGCCGCTGTCTGCAATCAGCAACCGCGCCTTGGCCTTTCGCTCCTGTTCGACCAGCGCATGGAAGCTGGTGCCATGACGCGCCAGCATGCGGACCAGGGTGCGACTGGAGATGTCCAGTGCGTTGGAAATCTGCTTCAGCCGCGGTGCGCGATGGTCGCTGGCCAGCATCCGAGCAATGGCGTCGCGTATCCTTGCCAACTCGTCGGGTTCGCTGACGGACAATTCCATCGCCGCGATCTTGCTATGCGCCACCGCCCAGAGCAGCGGGTCATAATCGGGATTCTGGATCGACTGCCACCGGCTGGGAAAACGCAGCCGTTCGGCCTCGTCCGACTGCATTTTCCGACAGGCAAAGCCTGCCAGCATGGCCTGGGCAGCCGGGTCGCAGCATATTCGTGTTTCGAGCACCATCTCGGCGGGATCCGCGAAGGACAGCGCCTCGACCGCGCGGTAGACCAGCGCGAGCGCAGTGAGTGCGGAAAACTGGAACAGCGGTCCCATCGGCCAGGGTGGAGCCAGGCTGATGCCGATATGGTCTTCGCTTTCCTCGAAGGTGATCAGCACGAAAGGGTTCTGGCTGGCGATGGCCTTGACCACGGTGCGCAGCGCCTGACCGAGATCGGGGGCATGCAGCAGCGATAGCGTTCCGGCTGTTCCCATCACCGGTCGCGGCGCGGCCAGCATCTTGCCGATAAGCGCAAAGGCGTCGCAATTGTCGATGATGTTGCCGATGATGATCAGATCATCGGCCAGGCTGACCGTCCGTGGCAGTGGTCCATCGCACGCCAGCGAGGTGCCATGGCGGAGCCAGTCGGGCCAGTTCAGCCATTGGCCGAAATGCAGCGTGGTTGCAGTTTGAACCTTGAGCTGTGCCCGCCTGCCAAGCATGCTGATGGCAATTTCGGCATCCTCGCGGCCTGCACCGGCGGATCGCGGTTGAGCCGGAGCGGAAAGTTCAAGCTGCCTTCTGTCAAACTCCACCGACATTGTCTGGTGCCCCCGTGTCGCGCGTCCCGGCCCGACACCGCCATGCTATAGCAATTGTAACTTCAGTAAAAACAAAATGATGCGTCACTGTTTCGTTGTGCTGTGCCAGATACTTGGCGTCATTTGTCCATGCGATGGCGAGCTTTGACCATGGCCGTCGACGCAAGGGTGCAGCAATATATCTGCACTTTCGGGAATCACCCGATGTCGGCCGGGCGTGCCGGCGCATCGACTGGGGAGGCGATGAACATGCAAGCGATGCGTGCGATCGGATCAGCCTTGGGCCTCGCGATGGGCGTGCTGCTGGTGGCCGCGTGCAGCAGCGAGGCGCCGCAGCCGAATGCGACCGAGGCCATGGGCCAATCGCCTGCCGGTTTTGATTGGCCCGCCAGCCTTCCGGTCTTCGGCGATGGCTTCCCAGCTGCCGGCGCCCCGTGTCGCCGGATCGGGGAATCGGCGGCGACGGTCGATTTCCTGGACGACAGCGCATCGCTGGTCGGATGCCCGAACAAAGCCGAGGCCGAGAAGCTGGGCGGCACGGTTCTGAAGGACATTGATGGCGTGACGCTCGTCTCGGTGCCCAATGCGGCAGCGGCGCAGCCTGGCGACGGCGATGGACGGGGTGACAGCAAGGTCGCCGGGACCGACTATAATGCCACCGCCCAGCTGCGCTGTGCAGGCTATCGCGGCATGAAGCCGACGCTGTGCGATGCGGGGGTGAAGCGCAACCAGGAAGGCGGGCAGACGCTGGTTTTCATCGATTGGCCCGATGGGGTGAACAGCAGGATGCTGATCTTCGATCAGGCGGGGAAGATCGTGACGGCCAACACCAACGAGGCGGATGGATCGTCGAAATATCAGGTGCTGGGCAAGCGCGATGGCGACACCACGATCGTGACGATCGGGCCCGAACGCTATGAGGTGCCCGACGCCTTTCTGAAGGGTGACTGAGCCTTGAGTAGTGCGAGCGGCAAGGGGAGCACTCCATGGATTTCATGAGGCTTCTCAAGTCGCTCGAGGAACTGCTCTACGAAGTCATGGTGATGCTGGTGTTCTTCCCGCGGACCCTGTGGCTGACGGTGCGCCACCCGCAGCGGATGATGGACTATGCCGATACCGAACTCGGCGACGTGCAGTCCGAACAGTATAAGGACACGCTGAGCCCGCCGCTGTTCCTGATGGTCTGCCTGCTGGTCAGTCACGTGTTCGAGCGGTCGTCGGCCGCGCAGGCGGTAAAGCTGCTGCCCTCGTTTCTGACCGACACCCAGAACCTGCTGGTCTTCCGGGTGTTCATCTTCAGCCTGTTTCCGCTGATCCTGTCGCTGCGATTGCTGCAGCTGCTGAAGATCGATCTCGACCGCGACACGCTCAAGCCCGTCTTCTACAGCCAGTGCTTCGTCACCGCGCCGGTGGCGATGACCTTCGGGCTGGGGCGATCGTTCAGCCATGCAGGCTTTTCAGGCGCGCTCGAGATATCCTGGCTGATCTTTGCCGGACTGATCGCCTGGTATCTGGCGCAGCAGGCCTTGTGGTTCCGCGCCAAGCTCGACATCACGCTAGCGCGCGCCTTCGGCAATGCATTGCTGGGCTCGGCCATCGCCTCGTTTCTGATTATCGCGACCGCCACTGGGGTGGTGCTCGCCGGGCAGGGGAGCTGAGGCGATGCACGCGCCCATGAAGAGATTGGCACTGGCCGCCATCACCGTCGCGATCTGGGCGGTGATCACCTTGGGGTCGGCGCGGCTGCAGGTTTCCTCGACCATTTCACTGCAATCGCTGATCACCAGCCGCCTCGCCTGGGGGGTGGGCTCGGCAGCTCTGTTCCTCGTGGTCGTTGCCTGGCTGGCAGGATGGCGCGACCTCGGCTTTCGCAAGCCCCAGCCCTGGCGGAGCCTGGTGCTGCTCTGGCTGCCGGGGCTCTACCTGCTGGCGCTTGGCGCGACGGGGATCGTGCAGGGCCATTTGCAGCCTGCGGCGGTCGCGATGGTATTGGTCAACACCGCGATGGTCGGCTTCAGCGAGGAACTGGCCTTTCGCGGCGTGCTGTGGGGCGCGGTGCGCAGGGCGATGCCCTTCTGGCCCGGCTTTTTTCTCGTCTCGATGGCGTTCGGGTCGGTCCATGTCTTCAACGCGATCCTCACCGGGGAACTCCCGGCGGCCGGCGTGCAGGCGCTCAACGCCTTCATGAGCGGCTGTGCCTATCTCGCCATCCGCATCCGCATGCGCTCGATCCTGCCGATCATGATCGTGCACGCCGCCTGGGATTTCGTCGTCTTTCTGGTCGGCAGCGGCGCCGACCACGCGGCCGCGCCCGGTGCCGATACTGGCCTGCAGCTCGTGTTCGGCATTCTGCTGACCGGGCCGCTGTTTCTCTACGGGCTCTGGCTGGTGCGCAACGATCAGGTTCGCGCCGGATGGCGCGACGACAGCCTGGATCCATCGCCTTTCACCACAGGAGCAAAGCCATGAAACTACGTCTGCAGTTCGCCGCCGCCATTCTGACCGCAGGGGCTCTTGCCCTGCCGATGGGCAGCCAGGCCCAGGCCCCCATGCCCAAGCCCGAACGCGTCCAGTTCGCCAAGGGCACTTCTTCCAAGGCAATCAAGGGAACGCTGAAGGGCGATCAGTCGCGCACGTTCCTGGTTAATCTGCGTGCCGGGCAGAAGATGACGGTCAAGCTCGTGTCCAACAATGCATCGGCCAATTTCAATGTGACCGGCCCGGGTGCGATGGAGGCGATGTTCATTGGTTCGGTCTCGGGCAATGAATTTGTCGACACCATTCCTTCTTCGGGCGACTACAAGATCGACCTGTTTCTCATGCGCAATGCGGCCCGCCGAAACGAGTCGGTCAGCTTTAACATCACCATTGGCGCAACCGGCTGATTTTGGATCCATTTGCCGCCGATTGGCACGAATTGCACAGTCGGTGGCAACAAATGCCAAATGGTCTGGCACGGCAGATGTGTCAAACTTGCTGAACAGTTGGATAAGTTGGAACGGATTCGGGAGAACGGGGATGATGAGGCAGTTGAACATCGCGGCGGCATCGCTCGCTATTGTCGCGATGGTGATGACACCGGTTGCTGCAGCGGCGCAGGCCCCCGGATCGGTGCGCGATCTGGTCGGCGCCCGCGCTGCAGGCGGCGAGGACCAGCTCGAATACCGCGGATTTAACCGGATTTCCGGCCATGTCGAGGATGACAGCAAGATCAATTACTGGTGGAACGGCAACACCAAGGAATGCGTCAAGGTCGTCACCTATAACGGCAGTTTCCAGTCGCTGAACAAGACGACCAATGCCGATTGCAACCAGAAGGGTGGCAATGGCGACAAGGCGGCTGCGGTGGCGGTCGGCGCGGTCGCGCTGCTCGGTATCGCGGCGTTGGCCAGCAAGTCGCACCATCGCGGTGACCGCGATTATGACGAGCGCGGCACCGCCGATTTCGAGCGCGGCCATCGCGACGGCCTCTATAACCAGCCTTATCACAATTACAGTCGTTCCGACGCCTATTCGAACGGCTATGATTCGGGCGTGCGCGAGCGGGCGAGCCAGACCAGCTACCGTAACGGCTACAATTACGGCGGCGGTTATAGCGGCTATGCGGACTTCAACGACCTGCAGGGTCAGGAGCGCAATTACGCCACCGGCCAGTTGGCAAGCCGGGGCTTCCTGCAGCTCGACAACAAGAAGACCGATACCGGCCGGTACATGACGTATTGGCGGTCGCAATCGCGCCAATGCCTGATCCTCAATTCGCAGAACGGCTATGTCGTCTCGATCGAGAGCGTATCGCCCCGCACCTGCCGCGACTGACAGGACCGACCTTCAACGGGCGCACCAGCCCCGGGCAGAAGAGCGCGAACGCACCGGCCCGGCATGTTTGATCCTTTTGCCTTTCCAAAGGGGGGAAGAAACGCATGTCGATCACACGCTTCATCATAGCCGCCAGCGTGGTGGCGGGGTTGGCCGCCCCCGCGCCGGTGCTGGCGCGGGACCATCACCGGCATCGCGACCGGGACCGGGCGACGGGCGCGGCGATCGGTCTCGCCATTGTCGGCATCGCCGCGGCCGCATCGAGCGGACGCCGCAACCGCGAGGGCGATCGCAGCTATTATGACCGCGAGTACTATCGCGGCGGCTGGGGGAATAGCTACCAGGCCGCGAAGAACGTGGTCTGCTATCGCAGCCAGCGGCAATGCTATCGCAAGGGCTATTATTCGGCCGAATGGACCAGCCGCGAGTTCGGCTATGATCCCTATGATCGGGGGTATTGAGCGATGAAGCTGTTGATCCTTCCCGCCGCCCTGTCTGCCTTCGCCGCGCTCGCGGGATGCTCCGAAGGGCCCGCGCCCAAGGCAGAGGCCGCCACCACCGAACCCGATACCCAGGTGCATATGGACCTGACTGTCACCAGGGCGTTCAACGCCGCCATGACCAAGGCCGGGCTCGACGAGGGGCAGCGCAATGTCGTCAAGGCCATGGCGCACCAGCAGGCCGTGGCGATCACCTGCGCCGGTTTCAGCGTCAACAAGGCGCGCTTCGAAGACGAGATGAACATCATCTATTATGACGACAAGGGGAAGATGCTCGACGTCGATTCCGAGGCGCTGCACCTGCGCGAGCGGCAGGTGATGATGGGCTTCGGCATGGTCTTCGGCGCCCAACTGGCGATCGCTGCCAGCGACGAGAAGGCGTTCTGCGAACATGCCGAGGTCGAGCGCAACGCGCGCGACGCCAAGCATCTGGTTCTCGACCCACCAACGACAGGCTGATTTTGCACTGGCCTGATGCCAGCTACCGCCGCGCAACCGGGACAGGCGCGGCCGAATGAACAGGGGGGAGTCATGAAAGCATTGGCGGCGGAGTTTTTCGGCACGTTCTGGCTGGTCTTTGGCGGGTGCGGATCGGCCGTGCTCGCTGCTGCCTTCCCGGAATTGGGTATCGGCTTTGCCGGCGTATCGCTGGCCTTCGGGCTGACGGTGCTCACCATGGCCTATGCCGTGAGCGGGATTTCCGGCGGGCATTTCAACCCCGCCGTCTCGCTGGGACTTGCGGTTGCCAGGCGTTTCGCGTGGAAGCAGTTGCCGGGCTACTGGATCGCCCAGCTGGCCGGTGCGATCGTGGCGGCGGCGGTGCTGTTCGCCG
>NZ_LSIS01000511.1:0-320 GCF_001556365.1 Blastomonas sp. CCH1-A6
AGGGCCCGCCACAGGGTCGCGCGCGCCGACCAGATCGAGGCTGCTGCAGAGCGTTTCGAACGCGAAGTTGCGGCTCTGGGCCAGATGATGGACAAGCTGTCGAGCATGCTGGAAAACGACGCTGCCCAGGTGGCGGAGAGGTCGACCCAGGTCAGCACCCGCGCTGCCGCCGTTGCCACTGCGGCCGTACAGACCAGTACGCATATGGAGGAAATTGCTGGCAGGGGCCGCGAACTTGCAGCTGCGCTCGACTCCATTGCCGCCCGGACGGACGAGGCGCGTGAGGCCGGAAACGAGGCGGTCGCGCTCGTAACGGCAGG
>NZ_LSIS01000512.1:0-1031 GCF_001556365.1 Blastomonas sp. CCH1-A6
ACATTGCGCAGCAATGCCCGAAAGCCTTGAGAATCAAGGCCACAACCGAGGCGCAAGGGCTCCGCACATTGCCGCCCTTTATCTTGCCCTCCGCCTTTCCCCTTCAGACAGACAGCCCTTTCCCCTTCCACCTCTGCGAAACGGTGCGAGGGAGCCCGCCAGAGCGCGCGTAAGCCGCTCATTACGGACGCTGCCCGGAGAGCGGGACGAACAGGCCGTTGGCAGGCGGGGCAGCATCGACCACGACAAGCCCGGTGCGGTCGTCGGCCGGCGGTTCCGGCCGCGTGTCGGATACCGTGCGATCGGCGGGCGGCGGCGCAGGTGAAAGCGCGCCCGGCCGCACGGCGAACAGCGCAGCGCGTCGCCAAGCGAACGGGTCGGACGGCGGCGCGACGGCAAGCTGAGTGTCGTCCGAACCGCCCGTGATCGACGCCAGCCGTGCAAGATAGGCTCGCGTTTCGGCAGGCAGCGGGCGGCCTCGCGACAGATGCTCGTCGTAGCGGCCCGGCCCCGCATTATAGGCCGCGAGCATGGCCGTCACGTTGCCGTAGCGGTCGTGCATCGCGCGCAGATAAGCCGCGCCCGCCAAGATGTTGTCGCGCGGATCGAACGGATCGGAGCCGAGGCGATGGCGCGTGCGCAGGCCCGCCCAGGTGCCGGGCATGATCTGCATGAGGCCCATGGCCCCGGCTGTCGAGACGGCGCGGACATCGCCGTTGCTCTCGACGCGCATGACGGCCCATATCCAGCGTTCGGGGATGCCGAAGCGCCGGGCCGCGTCCGCTACATGGTCCGCATAGGGATGGCGTGCGGTCAATCGCTCCGGCGGCGTGTCTTGCGCCAGCGCGGCGACGGGCGCAGCGCCCGGCGCGAGCAGCAGCAGGACCGCGAGCATGGCGGCCGACCCGCCCCCGCTCCGCCGCCAGCCTGCCAGCGTGCTCGCTCCGGTAAAGGGTGCGCGCGATGCGCCGGCCGGGGGCCGCCCTTGACCTTCGCTGCGCGCGCCGGCCGGCCTGCGACCGAGCGGGACG
>NZ_LSIS01000513.1:0-2678 GCF_001556365.1 Blastomonas sp. CCH1-A6
CCTGCCTATGCCACGGCGGGCGCGGCGGGAATGGATGTCGTCGCTGCCGAAGAGCTCGACCTGATGCCGGGCCAGCGTCATGCGGTGGCGACGGGGTTCGCGATGGCGATTCCGGACGGGTACGAGGTGCAGGTGCGTCCGCGCTCGGGCCTGGCGCTCAAGCACGGCATCACCGTGCCCAATACGCCCGGCACGATCGACAGCGATTATCGCGGCGAGTTGAAGGTCATCCTGATCAACCATGGCGACACGCCCTTCCCGATCCGCAGGGGCGATCGCATCGCGCAACTGGTGGCAGCGCCGGTGCAGCGCGCGGATTTCGCGGAGGTGGATGATCTCGACGCCACCGAGCGCGGCGCCGGCGGCTTCGGCTCGACGGGCGTATAGAAATCCTCCCCGAGACAAGCTCGGGGAGGATTCTAGGAAGTTCAGGCGGGCAGCAAGCTCACCGCGTCTCGCGGATCGGCTTCACCTTCTTGCCTTCGGGCGCGATCGAGATGCGGACGGTTTCACCCGAGCGGCCAGGGAAATCGGTGAAGATCGCGTCGACCAGATTCGGCACCAGATATTGCAGGTTCTTGCTGCGCGACTGGGCCTCTGCCTTGCCTTCGAACAGGCGCTGGTTGTCGGCGACGCGGTCGATCTTCAGGTCGAGCTCGCTGGTATAGACGGTGTAGCTGCGCACATCGTTGTTCCAGCCGGGGCCGAAGATGAACGGATCATAGAAGCCGAAGCCAAAGGCGCGGCGGCCGTAGAAGCCGCCCCAAGGACCACCCCAGGGGCCGAAACCGGCGCCCCAGCCGCCGCCAAAGCCGTCGGACACGACCTTCTCGCGGCCATTGTCGACATCATAGGAAAAGCTCACGACCATGTCGGCGCGCGAAGGATCGCTGGCGGGGACATAGCCCAGCTGGCTCATCTGGCGCGTCACCAGCCCGGCATATTGCGCGAATTCCAGCCCGCCTTGCAGGCGCGGATCGGATGCGGTGACGACAAAGCTCTGGCCCTGGGGAGCGGGCAGAGCCTGGAAGCGGGCGACATCGGCCTTGAACGGAGTGGCGCAGGCCGAAAGCGCAAGGGCAAGGGCGGGCACCGCAAACAGCGCTGCACGACGGGTAAAACGGCTGCGAACAGTCATTTTTTCTCTCCATGGCGGACGCGCGCGACCCTGCGCCGTCCGACTCTGGATATAGGACTAACTGGCCGCGAATGAACCCCGTTTGAACGCAATTCTGCGCAGGTTCAGCTGCGGCTCAGCGCATCAGGCCGAGCGCCTCGTACGCGCCGCTCAGCGTCGGCGCCGCAACCGACCGCGCCTTTTCCGCGCCCTTGTCGAGGATCGCGTCGAGCGCGGCCTCGTCGTCCTTGAGCTCGACGAAACGCTCACGGATCGGACGGAGCGTCTCGACCAGCACTTCGGCGAGCGCGGGCTTGAACGCGCCGAAGCCCTGGCCTGCAAACTGTGCGCAGACGGCATCGGGCGTTGATTCGGTCAGCGTCGCATAGATACCGATCAGGTTGAGCGCCTCGGCCCGGCCTTCCAGCGCAGATGCGACGTCCGGCAGCGGTTCGGGATCGGTCTTGGCCTTGCGGATCTTCTGCGCGATCTCGTCATCCGTGTCGGTCAGGTTGATGCGGCTCATGTCCGACGGGTCGGACTTGGACATCTTGGCATTGCCGTCGCGCAAGCTCATGATCCGCGCCGATTCCTTGGGAATATAGGGATCAGGCAGGGTGAACAGCTCGACGCCGAAATCGGTGTTGAACTTCATCGCGATGTCGCGAGTCAGCTCCAGATGCTGCTTCTGGTCCTCGCCCACGGGGACGTGCGTCGCCTGATAGAGCAGGATGTCGGCGGCCTGCAGCACCGGATAGACGAACAGGCCGACGCTCGCGCCTTCGCGGTTCTTGCCGGCCTTGTCCTTGAACTGGGTCATGCGGTTCAGCCAGCCGATGCGCGCGGTGCCGTTGAGTAGCCAGGCAAGCTCGGCATGCGCAGGGACCCGCGCCTGGTTGAACAGCACGCTGCGGTCCGCATCGATGCCGCAGGCGATGAGCGCAGCGGCCATTTCGCGCACGTTGCGGATGCGCGCCTCGCGCTCCTCGTGCACCGTGATCGAATGCAGATCGGCGAGGAAGAAGAAGCACGCGCTCTCGGCGTCCATCTCGTCCTGCATCTTCACCCAGTTACGGATCGCGCCCAGATAATTGCCCAGGTGCAGATTGCCGGTCGGCTGGATGCCGGAAAGGACGCGCATGTCTTTTACTTTCTCGCCTGAAGGGAAGGGGACGCCTAGCCCTTGCGGCGCAGCATGCCCTTGATCTCGCTGAGCCGGTAAGCGCCCAGCGCCAGCGTTGCGAGCCCATATACCGCGGCGCCGCCACCGCACAAGACGGCGAGTGCGGCGATGCGATGCTCGAGCCGTCCTTCCATCCAGCCTTCAGCCAGATGCCCGCCGAACCAGAGCGCCACACCCATCAGCGCCGCCGCCGCTACGATGCGCCAGGTCTTGGCGATCAGCCGCCCATCGGGCTGAATATGCCCGCGCTTGTAGAGCACGCCGAACAGCAGGCCGACATTGACCCAGGCCGACAGAGCCGTCGCAACGCCCACGCCAACCGGCCCCAACGGCCAGATCAGCACCAGATTGCCGACGAGATTGACCAGCATCGCCGCC
>NZ_LSIS01000514.1:0-5186 GCF_001556365.1 Blastomonas sp. CCH1-A6
CGGAAGAACCGCCCCAGGACGATCCCGAAGATGCCCCCCAGGTGGTGATGCCGCCGATGCCCGAGCTGCGATAGGGCCGGCCCTTGCTGCGCGCGGCGTGGATCATCGGGATGACGAAGAAGAAGAAAATGATGATCAGCCAGAAGATGAACAGGCCGATGCCATCGCCATCATCGGCCTTGCGCGATTCCTCCTCGACCTTGGCGGCATAGGCGCGCGCTTCCTCTTCGGGAAGAGTCAGCTGGGTGATGATCGCATCGGTGCCCGCCGCGATGCCGCCGGGCATGTCCTTGTCGCGGAAGCGCGGCAATATGTCCTGCTGGATGATGACGCTCGACAAGGCGTCGGTCAGCACGCCCTCAAGGCCATAGCCGACCTCGATCCGCACCTTGCGCTCGTTCGGCGCGACGATCAGCAGCGCGCCATTGTCCTTTTCGAGCGATCCTTTTTCCGCCTGGCCGATGCCCCATTTGCGGCCGAGCTGATAGCCATATTCCTCGATCTCGTACCCCTGCAGATCGGGCAGGGTGACGACGACCAGCTGGCGCGTCGACTGTTTCTCCAGCGCCTCCAGCTTGGCGGTGAGCGATGCCTCCTGCGCGGGGTCGAGCAGATTGGCGTTGTCGACGACGCGCCCGGAGAGCTTGGGAAAGGTCTGCGCGGTGGCGGCGCTCTGCGCGGCAGCGACCAGCAGCAGCGTTACCGCCAGCCACTGGCCGAGCCATGCTTTCAGGCCACCCGCAAGGGCGGGCGCGCGGCTCACTGGCCGAAATCGACCTTGGGCGCTTCCTCGGCACCCGCGGTGGTCGCCTTGAACGGCACCATCGGCTTGGCACCGTGGATCAGGTTCGCGCCGATCGAATCGGGGAAGGTGCGGATGGTGGTGTTATATTCGCGCACCGCCTCGTTATAATCGCGCCGCGCTACCGAAATGCGGTTCTCCGTGCCCTCGAGCTGGCTCATCAGCGTGGTGAAATTCTGCTGGCTCTGCAGCTGCGGATAGGCTTCGACCACGGTGCGCAGCTGGCCCAGCGCCTGGGTCAGCTGGTTCTGCGCCTGGCTGAACTTCTCGAAGGTTTCGGGGTCCGAAAGATCCTCGGTGGTGATGTTGATCGCGGTCGCCTTGGCGCGGGCCTCGGTTACCTGGGTCAGGATCTTTTCTTCCGATGCGGCCCCAGCCTTCACCGTCGAGACGAGATTCGGCACCAGATCGGCGCGGCGCTGATACTGGTTTTCCACGTCGGCCCATTTCGCCTTGGCATTTTCCTCCGCCGTGGGGACCGAGTTGATGCCGCACGCGGTAAGCGACAGCGCTGCCACCAGGGGCAGGGCATAACGGGTGATACGCATAGTCAGTAATTCCCTCCGGTTGATAACGCGCGACCGTTATATCGTGTTAATACGGCAAAGCTGCAAGACCATGTTTTACACGCCCCACTTGCAAGCCACTCGACATCTCCACGTCAGTGGCGATTATAGGGGCATCTGCAGGCATAAAAAGGGGAAAGACGTGCTTCAGGAATTCAAGGCGTTCATCGCGCGCGGCAATGTGCTCGATCTGGCAGTTGCGGTGATCATCGGTGCGGCCTTTGCGACGATCACCACCTCGCTGACCGAGGACATCATCATGCCGGTGGTTGGCGCGATCTTTGGCGGGGCGGATTTTTCCAGCTATTTCATCATGCTGGGGCCGGTGCCTGAGACCTATACGGGATCGCTGAACGATTATGCCGCGCTCAAGAAGGCGGGCGTGCCGCTCTTCGGCTATGGCCAGTTCATCACCGTGATCATCAATTTCCTGATCCTGGCGTTCATCATCTTCCTAATCGTGCGCACCGCGAACAAGCTGTTCAAGAAGCCCGAGGAACCGGGTGCTCCGGCAGGACCGAGCGAGGTCGAACTGCTTGCGGAAATCCGGGATTTGCTGAAGAAGTAAGCCTTCCCCTCCCTGGTCAGGGAGGGGCTATGGGTGGGTCGTGTGCGCCAAGCGCAGCATGATCTCGCTGACCCACCCCCGACCCCTCCCTTGCAGGGAGGGGAGCAGGTTGTGCGGCGATGGTTGGACTGTCAGGCCGAAATTCTCCCGCCGCTCACTTCCCATTCACCAAAGCATCGCTATATGGGTTCCTGCCGGCTCGTCCGGCTATGACGATAAATTGCGGCGTGCAATAGGCACAGCGGACCCGGGGGCGGTACCCGGCGGCTCCACCATAATCCTCGTGAAAGCGGGGCTTTTGACGGGGCCGAACTAGGATCGACGTGTGTTGAAAAGCGGTGTTTTCGTCCGGGCTGAGTAACCCGTTAAAGGCTCAAAACTCATAAGTGCCAATGACAATGACGCACTCGCACTTGCTGCCTAATTCAGCGGCCTAACGGCCAAGAATAAGGAAGTAAGAGCGCGGTTGAACCCACCGGGCAACAGAAGCGGAGTTCAGCGGTTTGGAGAGCACCGGGCAACAGAAGCTCTCCACTTTCCCTCATCATTCCGGCCCGTACGCCTTCTGATAATCGATCGCGTCGAGCATCTTGGCGCCCGCCATGAACACCGCGCCGGTGCACGCGACAAACAGCAGCCAGCCGCCATAGCCGGGATATTGATCGAGATAGAGCTTGCCGCGCTCGCAGGCCCCCAGCGCCAGCGCATAGGTGATCAGATACACCTCGAACTTGGTCTTGATGATGAAGAGGCGACGGATCTTCTCGAACATGGGCATTCCCCCGCAAGCCCTGTGCCAAGGGCGCTTTTCTGCCGCAGACGATAGTTAAGAAAGGGTTAAACTGTAAAGCCTGCCGACAGGTCAGGCGAGCGCTCCGAGGTCGAGCGCCTGCAACAGCGTCCGCCGCGCGGCGCGCACGGTTTCGGCCAGCGCAGGGTCGGCGAGATCGCCCGGTGCGATCCGCTCGGGCCAGTGCGCGGCGATCACCCGTTCGACGACATCGAGCCTGTCCGGCGTGGCGATGAAGCGCGGATCGACCGTCGCGGGATCGGCCACCACGCGCAGCCTGAGGCAGGCCGGACCGCCGCCATTGGCCATCGACTGGCGGACATTGACCGGCACCAGCCGTCGGATCGGGCCGTTGCCCCCGACCATCGCCTCGAGCCATTGCCACACGGCGGGCACCTCCTGCGATTCGCTGGGAAGCACCAGCGCCTGGCCGCCATCCGGCAGCGTGACCAGCTGCGCGTTGAACAGATAGCTCTTGATCGCATCGGCGAGCGATACCGCGCTGGCGGGCACCTCGACGATCTGCACCGCCGGGAAAGCGGCGCGGACCGCGGCATAGGCCCCATCGCGGTCCTCGAACGCCTGTTCGTGCGTGAACAGCACGCTTTCATTGGCGACCGCGACGACATCATTGTGGAACGCGCCCGCGGCGATCGCGGTCTCGCTCTGCTGGATGAAGAGGGTGCGGTCCGCCGCCAGCCCGTGCCGCCGCGCGATCGCCTTGCCCGCCTCGACATGCTGGCGCGCGGGGAAGGGGCCGCCCGCCTTGCCATAGACGAAAATCTCGACGCCGGTGCTGTCGTGCCGCTCGCACAGCCGCATGTGGTTGGCCGCGCCCTCGTCGCCGAACGGGGCCGGGACGGGGCCGTGCACCGCGAAATGGCGCTCGTCGGCAAAGGCGAGTTGCAGCTGCGCCAGCGTGCCAGTCCATTCATGGCTGCGATGCGGCATCGTCATCAGATTGGCGACGGTCAGGTGGCAGCGGCCATCGGCGGTATCCGGGGCAGGCGATACTGTCGCGGCATTGGCCGCCCACATCGACGAGGCAGAGAAGCTGGCGGCGCGCAGATGCGGCTCGGCGTTGGCGACATCGGTGGCGAGGCTTTGCAACCAGCCGGTATTGGGCCTGTCGAGCGGCATGAAAAAGCCCTGCGCCAGCCCGAGCGCGATATTGGCGCGCATCTTGGCGACGCCCTGCAACGCGGCGGCGCGCGGTTCACTGACCGAACCGGCATTGTTGGCCGAGGCGATATTGCCGAGGCTGAGGCCCGCATAATTGTGGCTGGGGCCGATGATTCCGTCGAAATTGATCTCGGTGAGCATCCTCAGTTCCTGTTCTCTTTTCCTTCTCCCCAGCGAGGGAGAGGGATGCGCAGACTTGGCAGCTTGCTGCCTAGTCGGAGCTGGGAGAGGGGGCCATTCGCTGACCTTTGCGCATTTTCACCCTCACCCAGCTTCGCCTAAATTCGCTTCGCTCATCAAGGCTTCGCAGCCCTCTCCCCTCAAGGGAGAGGGGTATGTGGTTCCTATCTCTCGATCCAGCGCACAGCATCACCAGCGCCGACGCGCAGCACCTCTGCCGTTGCGGGATCAAGCGTCACGCCGTCAGCGCCATCCGCCACCTTGCCATAGGCGCAGCGGAAATCGGCCAGGCGGCCCGAGGCGACAAGCGAGATGGTGCCATCGTCGCCCATCGCGGCGACCTTGGCATCGCGCGCGTTGCGGATCGAATGCACCTGATCGGTGCGGGCGGTCATGGTCGGGCCGCCATCGAAGATGTCGACATAATTCTCGTGCGCAAAGCCTTCATTTTCCAGCATCCGCATTGCCGCGCGGCCGCTGACATTGGGCCGACCGAGTACATGGCGCGCGCTGTCGGAGAGCATCGCGACATAGACCGGGTGCTTGGGCATCAGATCAGCGATGAACTGGTTGCCGTGCAGTGCATTGAACGTGTCGGCCTCGTCGAAGCTCATGCCGAAAAAGCGCCCGGCGATGCTGTCCCAGAACGGCGAATCTCCGGCATCGTCGATGATCCCGCGCAGCTCGGCGAGGATGCGGTCGGCAAAGCGCGCACGGTGCATCCCGATGAACAGGTAACGGCTGCGCGCGAGCAGCATGCCGAGGCCCCCGGCACGCTCGTTGGGGTGGAGGAACAGCCCGCCGACCTCGCTTGACCCTTCCAGATCGGTGACCAGGCTCAGGATCTCGGCGCGGAAGGTGCGGCCCAGCTCGGCGCTGTGCTGGGTCAGCGTGCTGAGGCGATAGCTATAGAACGGCCATTTCTGCCCGACCTGGGTGAGCAACTGGCAGGTCCCGCGAATCTCGCCGGTTTCGGTGTTCTCGAGCACCAGCACGAACAGCTCGTCGCGCAGATCGTCGTCCGCGCGCGCGAAACAGGTCGTCGAGCGTTCGATCTTGCCCTCGAGTGACTTGCGGTCGGCGGGCAGGTTTGTGAAC
>NZ_LSIS01000515.1:0-30215 GCF_001556365.1 Blastomonas sp. CCH1-A6
GCAGGTAGCGCCCGCCGGTGTTCTGGTCGATCCACACCGCGTGCCGCTGGCTGAACGTGCCGCGACCCGAATCCTGGCCCGACAGGCGGACGGCATAGCCTTCGGACACGAGCGATCCGAACGCGAGCGCTTCGCCGGTCGCCCAGTCGAAGCCTTCGCCCTTGTCGAACATCTCGCGCTTGGCCTCGAGCACGCGGCGCAGCGTCTTGTGCACCTCATGGCCTTCGGGGATCGTCGTCAGCGTGCGGCCGAGGCTTTCCATCAGCTTCTTGTCGATGCCGGTCTCGATGTTGCGACGCGCCGTTTCCGGGTCCGCAGGCATGTGCAGGCCCGACCAGCGACCGGCGAACCAGTCCGCCTTGTTGGCCTTGTAGGTCTTGCCGGCCTCGAACTCGACCTCCAGCTGATCCGAGAAGGTCTTGGCGGTGCCGTCGATCCAGTCCTGCGTCACCACGCCCTGCGCGATCAGGCGGTCGCCATAGATCTTGCTGACCTTGGGATGCTGGCGGATCTTCGCGTACATCTGCGGCTGGGTGAAGCTGGGCTCGTCGCCCTCGTTATGACCGAAGCGGCGATAGCACCACATGTCGATTACGACATCGCGGTGGAAGCGCTGGCGGAAGTCGATCGCCATCTTGCAGGCAAAGGTCACCGCTTCCGGATCGTCGCCATTGACGTGCAGGATCGGCGCCTGGACGCCCTTGGCCACGTCCGACGGATAGGGCGACGAGCGCGCGAACTGCGGGCTGGTGGTGAAGCCGATCTGGTTGTTGACGATGAAGTGGATGCAGCCACCGGTATTGTACCCGCGAATGCCCGAGAAGCCGAGGCACTCCCAAACGATGCCCTGGCCGGCGAACGCCGCGTCGCCGTGCAGCAGCACCGGCAGCACCTGGCTGTGATCGGCAAGGTCATCGCGGATCACCTGCTGCGCGCGGACCTTGCCGAGCACGACGGGATCGACCGCTTCGAGATGCGACGGGTTGGGGACCAGCGACATGTGCACGCTGATGCCGTCGAACTCGCGGTCGGTGCTGGTGCCGAGGTGATATTTCACGTCGCCCGAACCGCCGACATCGTCAGGATTGGCCGAACCGCCCGAGAATTCGTGGAAGATCACGCGATAGGGCTTGGCCATCACGTTGGCGAGCACGTTGAGGCGGCCGCGATGCGGCATGCCATAGACGATTTCCTTGAGACCGAGCTGGCCGCCGTACTTGATCACGGCTTCGAGCGCAGGGATCATCGACTCGCCGCCATCCAGGCCGAAGCGCTTGGTGCCGACATATTTCTTGGCGAGGAAATTCTCGAAGGTCTCGGCCTCGATCACCTTGGAAAGGATCGCCTTCTTGCCGTTTTCGGAGAACTCGATAACCTTGTCGATGCCTTCCATCCGGTCCTGGAAGAAGCGGCGCTCCTCCACGTCCGAGATGTGCATGTATTCGAGGCCGACCTTGCCGCAATAATTGGCACGCAGCGTGTCGATGAGCTGGCGCACGGTGGCGCTTTCGAAGCCCATGGTGCCGCCCAGGAACACGGGTTCGTCGAGCTCGGCGCCGACAAAGCCGTGATATTCAGGGGTGAGGTCAGCGGGCAGTTCCTGCTGCGACAGGCCGAGCGGATCCAGATCGGCCGCAAGGTGTCCGCGCACCCGGTAGGTGCGGATCAGCATCATCGCCCGGATCGAGCGGTCCGCCGCACGCGCGATCGCCGCTTCGTCCACCGGTTTGCCCGCCTTGGCCGAGGCATCGCGCACTGCGGCCTTGACCGCTGCCTGCATCTGCATCGGGTCCAGCGCTGCGGTCAGATCGTCACTGTCGGCCAGCGGCCAGTTGCCACGCTGCCAACTCGGGCCCTGTTGCGGGCCTTCTGCGAGGTCGAAATCAAATCCGTCGTAGGTCATGTTCTAGCGTCCCTTTTCCCTCTCCCCACCGCGGGAGAGGGTTGCGCAGACTTGGGCAAATATGTGCCCCAGTCGAAGCTGGGTGAGGGGGGAAGCGACGCTACCGGCGTGCTCCCGGCCCTCTCCCTCGCATCGCGTCGCGATGCATTCCCTCTCCCGCGAGGGGAGAGGGATGGTTCAAATCACACCGTTTCCAGCAGCTCGGCCAGCGTCTGTCCGAGGAGCGAAGGCGAGGGCGAGACGCGGATGCCCGCTTCTTCCATCGCCGCAATCTTGTCTTCGGCGCCGCCCTGGCCGCCCGAGACGATCGCGCCGGCATGGCCCATGCGGCGTCCCGGAGGCGCAGTGCGACCGGCGATGAAGCCGACCATCGGCTTCTTGCGGCCGCGCTTGGCTTCGTCCTTCAGGAACTGCGCGGCTTCTTCTTCCGCACTGCCGCCGATTTCGCCGATCATGATGATCGACTTGGTTTCGTCATCGGCCAGGAACAGCTCGAGCACGTCGATGAAGTTGGTGCCGTTGACCGGATCGCCGCCGATACCGACCGCGGTGGTCTGGCCCAGGCCCACAGCGGTGGTCTGGTGCACGGCTTCATAGGTGAGCGTGCCCGAGCGCGACACGACGCCGACCGAGCCCTTCTTGAAGATGCTGCCGGGCATGATGCCGATCTTGCACTCGTCGGGGGTCAGAACGCCGGGGCAGTTGGGGCCGATCAGGCGCGACTTGCTGCCCTGCAGCGCGCGCTTGACGCGGACCATGTCGAGCACCGGAATGCCCTCGGTGATCGCCACGATCAGTTCCATCTCGGCGTCGATCGCCTCAAGGATCGAGTCCGCAGCGAATGGCGGCGGAACGTAGATGCAGGTCGCGGTCGCACCGGTCGCGGCCTTGGCTTCGGCGACGGTATTGTAGTTGGGCAGGCCGATATGCGTGGTGCCGCCCTTGCCGGGCGTCACGCCGCCGACCATCTGCGTGCCATAGGCCAGCGCCTGTTCGGTATGGAAAGTGCCGGTCGCACCGGTCATCCCCTGGGTGATGACCTTGGTGTGCTTGTTGACGAGAATGCTCATTTCTTGCGAAACTCCACTGCTGTGGCCGTGAGAACAAGGCCGGTAAGGGGGATGCCGGTGGCGGCGAGCGCGCCGGGTGCGGCGTACGAAACTTCCATTTCCATGTGACCGGGCTTCAGGCCGGGGTTCCAGACATTCTTGCTGAAGCCGGGCAAGGGATCAGTCGAACTGCCGGGCTTGCGTGCTGCCCAGCCTTCGAGGTCTTCAGCCGATATGGGGGCGGGGGCCGCGAAATCATAGACGCGGCAGCCATGGCTCTGCATCTCGCCCAGATCGACGCCCGACAGCGCCAGGCTGAGCTCGCGGCCCGCGACGGTCATGCGATATTCGCCGCCGTCGAGCAGCTTGGCCTCGCCGTCGCTCTCGGCGAGCTTGGCCTTGCCGTACTCGACCAGCTGGCGCAGCGCGCCCTTGTCATCGGCGGGAATGACCTGCCATCCGGCGGCGACGACCGACGCCTTGGCGACGGCCAGGTTCTCGATCCCCGAACAGGCGGTCGCAAACGCGGCGAGAATCTCGCGCGCGGGGTAGGGGTTTTCGGCTGGCGGGGCCTCGTCCTGGGCCGCCGCCAGCGCGAAAAGTCCGATCAGGAGACCGGACGCGAGCATCAGGCGAGGCTCGGGTCCAGCGTCTTGCAGACGTCGAGCAGTTCCTTGACCGCATCGACCGAGACCTGAAGATTGCTCTTCTCTTCGTCGGTCAGATTGATCTCGACCACCTCTTCGGCACCATTGGCGCCGATGACAACGGGCACGCCGACATACAGGCCATCAAGGCCGTACTTGCCTTCGACGTTCACCGCGCAGGGCAGGATGCGCTTGGTGTCGCCAAGATAGGCTTCGGCCATCGCGATCGCGCTGGTGGCAGGGGCGTAATAGGCCGAACCGGTGCCGAGCAGCGCGACGATCTCGCCGCCGCCCGATCGGGTGCGCTTGACGATCTCGTCGAGACGCGCTTCCGACACGCCCTTGATCTTGGCCATGTCCTTCACCGGAATGCCGTTGATCGTCGAATAGCTGAGCACGGGGACCATGGTGTCGCCATGGCCGCCGAGCACGAACGCGTTCACGTCCTTGACGCTCACGCCGAATTCCCAGGCGAGGAAGGTGGCGAAGCGCGCGCTGTCGAGCACGCCGGCCATGCCGACGACCTTGTTGGCGGGCAGGCCGGAGAATTCGCGCAGCGCCCAGACCATGGCGTCGAGCGGGTTGGTGATGCAGATGACGAACGCGTCGGGCGCGTTGTCGCGGATGCCTTCACCCACGGCCTTCATGACCTTGAGGTTGATGCCGAGCAGGTCGTCGCGGCTCATGCCCGGCTTGCGCGCGACACCGGCGGTGACGATGATGACGTCCGCGCCCGCGATATCGGCATAGTTGTTGGTGCCGGTGACCTTTGCGTCAAAACCTTCGACCGGGCCGCACTGCGAAAGATCGAGCGCCTTGCCCTGCGGCACGCCTTCGACGACGTCGAACAGCACGATATCGCCCAGTCCCTTGGTGGCTGCGAGATGCGCCAGCGTACCGCCGATATTGCCTGCGCCGATCAGCGCGATCTTGTTGCGTGCCATGGTCAATCCTTTCCGAAAATTGGGTGTTCCGGCCGAAACTGCCTGTCAGGAATGCGGGGATGCTATGTGGTGCGTGTGCGTTCCCTGAACAGATATCCGGCCCTCAGCAAAAACCTTGTGATGTGCTTGTCCGTTTCACGACCTCAGATGGGCGCGCACCGGGCTTGCACAGCCTGGATCATCGCGCTCGCCGGCCTGCCTAGGCCGCTTGGACGGGGTTTTCAACCATCAAAAGCCGCCAGACTCCAATTATTTGTGCAATTGAAAACTGTTAGCAATAAGGGTTGCCTGGCCTTTGGTGGGGCCCGTCTTGTTCAGCGCAACCCCGTCCTCTCGCCGCAGAATGCTCCATAGCGGCACACTCCCCTATTAACATGGGATGGACGTGATATAGTATTTCCTTTAGCCGCGCATGGGCTGCGACGAGGGTAAGCGGGTCTTAACCCGCCCGGCATAAGGGTCCAACGATGGTCACCAAGGTTCAGTACACCGTCGATACCGAATTGTCGCTCAAGCTCTTCCAGGAAGGCGCGAGTGCGCAGGAGAATTTTGACAGTTCGATCGCTGGCAAGTGCCGTGACGGCGAATTTGGCATCTTCTACCAGATGGACCGCCTCGAGGCCTATGGTCTGAAGGGTGTTTTCTTCGTCGATCCGTTTCCGGCTCTGGTCTATGGCCCTGGCGTCGTCGCAAGGATCGTCGAGCCGATCCTGAAACGCGGTCATGAAGTGCAGCTTCACATCCACACCGAATGGCTGGAATTTGCGCGCGATCATGAGCTCGCACATCTGCGCGGCCGCAATATCGCCGATTTCCCGCTCGACGATCAGGTC
This sequence comes from Blastomonas sp. CCH1-A6, assembly GCF_001556365.1. NCBI lineage: Bacteria > Pseudomonadati > Pseudomonadota > Alphaproteobacteria > Sphingomonadales > Blastomonadaceae > Blastomonas > Blastomonas sp. CCH1-A6. Next base: position 5,377 of record NZ_LSIS01000515.1, read on the forward strand.
CGGCTGCTCGATCAGGCGCGGGCGCTGCTGATGATCGCCGGCGCGCCCAAGCCTACCGCGTTCCGTGCGGGCAATTTCGGGGCGAACGACGATACGCTGCGTGCGCTGAGTGCCCTGAGCGTTCCGTATGACAGCAGTTTCAACCCGGCCTTCCTGGCAGGCGAGTGCGATATCGATCTTCCGCCGGAAACCCCGCCCTTTTCCGAGCATATGGGCGTGGGCATCATTCCGGTGAGCGTGATCGAGGATCGGCCTGGCAGTATCCGCGCCGCGCAACTGTGTGCGCTTTCTGCCTGGGAAATGCGGGACGGCCTGCGCCATGCCGCAGAGCACGACTGGCCGTGCTTCACCATCGTCAGCCACAGTTTCGAATTGCTGAGCCGGGATCGCACCCGCGTCAATCCGATCGTGCAGCGCCGGTTCGAATCCATGTGCCTCAACATTGCCGAACAGACCCGGCTGGAAGGCGCGGGTTTCGAAGCTCTGCAGCCGCAGCGCAGGGCATCGCTGGCCAAGCTTCCCGCCAATCTGGTGCGCACGGCGCTGCGCTATGGCGAGCAGGCGGTGAGCCGCATCCGTTACGAGGTCGGGATCCTCTCGACGCTATTCCTCAACGAATTTGCCGCCTTCGAGAGCGTCGTGGCCATCTGAGGCCTCAACCGCGCAACAGCTTGCGGATTTTCGCCTTGGCCCCGATGCGTTCGAGCCAGGCCCCGGTCCCTTCCACGGCACCGTTGAACGCCCGGTGGCCCGTGAGCACAGCGCGGTTGGCGATGCTCGGCGCGAGCAGGAACAGGGTGGCGCACTGCACCTGATGCGTGCCGAAAAGCGCCTTGTGCGCGCCATCGCCTTCGGTGAAGTCGAAATAGCGGAAGCGCTGCTCGGCAAAGAGCTGCTCGAGCGCATGCATCTGCAGCACGGTTCCGGGCGAGAGCTGCGCCTGTCCCTGATCGTAACCGAGATAGGCGTAGATGAGCACGTCCTCGACAACAGGCAGGTAGAGATAGGCGATCGGCTTGCCCTGCAGGAACAGGATCCAGGCGCGCAGACGGTCGGCCCGGGCGAGGGCTTCAGCCTCGGCGCGGAAAGCCGCGTGGCCGGGGAGCCCCGCATCGAGCAGCCGCGCCTGATAGGTCTGGTTCGATAGCGGCAGGGCGGCAGCGAAAAAGGCGTCGAGCTGATCGGGGGCGTGATAGCTGCGAATGTCGAGCGTGCCGCCGTTCGCATCGGCGAGCTTGCGCATCTTGCGCTTGAGCGTCGCGCGCGTCTTCGATGAGAATTGCGCCATATACCCATCATGGCCCAGCGCCATGTCGATATAATGCCGTGCATAGAGTTGCGGCGGGGACTTGAGAAAGCCCTGGAACTGCTGGTCGAGCCGCGAGAGCTGGTCCGCAGGCGCGGACTGCACGCGATATCCGTCCGCACCGGGCGGCAGCGGGACAGGGACAAGGGGGCGCTCGGCCAGGATTGCGTCGAGCCCGTAGGACAGGGGCATCAGCATCCGCCGCGCGCGCAGGATGCAGCGATCGCCCAGCAAAAAGCGGATATCGGTGGCAACGGGCGTCATGCGGTGGCAGTCCGGTGAGGGGGGACGAGAGTGACGCACCTGCTAATGCCACAGGGTTAAGATCGCTTGAACCCGGCTTGATCGGCAAGGCTTTACCCTATGTTCACGCGCGTCCTATAGACGGCGACGGAACGAGCTGCGACCTCGTCCAGACCTGCCTCCTGCGATGGAACACCGACATGGCGCAGCCCAGGCCCAGTGCCGCCTGCAATCATTGTGGATCGACCGAGACCCGCCCTGTTGCGCGCATCGATGGCTACAGCCTCGAACGGTGCTCGCGGTGCGGTCTCGCGTTCATCACCAATCCGCCATCGGATGCGGAGCTCGCAGCCATGTATCAGGCGAGCAACGACTATCACACCCAGCTGCACGATCCGGCAAGCGATGCCTATGCCCGGATGGCAGCGATCGCCAGAAAGCATCTGCGCTTCGTCGAACGCTTTGCCAATGGCGGTCAGCTTCTCGATATCGGCTGTTCGACCGGATTGTTCCTGGACGAGGCGCGGCGGCGTGGCTTCGACGTCGCCGGTGTGGAATTCTCGGCTGCATCGGCGCAGTTTGCGCGCGATCGCTTCCATCTTTCGGTCACTGATGGCGACATTCACGCCGTCGACGATGCCGAGGGCATGCTCGACATCGTCACCATGTTCGACGTGATCGAGCATGTCCGCGATCCCGCGCGCGACATCGTGGCCGCCCATCGGCTGCTCAGGCCCGGCGGACTGTTCATCCTGTCGACGCCGAACATCGACGGACTGTTTCCGCGTGCGTCAGAGCCCCTTGCGCGTCCGCTGGGCTATTGGCCGCATATCGAGCCACCCTGGCATCTCTACCAGTTTTCGGTGCGCACCCTGTCGGCGATGCTCGAGGCCCGGGGTTTCGAATGCATCGGCGCGCGACACACCGCCATCGATCTGGCCTATAGTTTCGGAACGCCCGCCACGCTGATGCGCAGTCCGAAGCGGCTGGCCTATGCGATGGTCTTTGCCCCGCTCGCCTGGGCCGGACCGAAGATCGGAATGGGGGACTGGTTCTACCTCGCCGCGCGCAAGCGCTGATCCCTAATCGGTCACGGCGTACTGGATGGGCTTGAACGAGCCATTGTTCGATTGCAGCGCCGAACAGGCGGTGAGCCCGATGATCAGGTCCATATGGGCGCGAAAGGTGATCGATTCTCCCGCCTTGCTGAGGGGCGGATCGACACGCAATTCGCCCGTGGTGGCATCGACGGGGACGTTCATGAAGCAGTTGAATGCGACGGGAATCATGTCTTCTGTCACGCCATAAGGCGCCAGCGCGGCGGCGAGATTGCCGAAACAGCCGCGATGCGGATCGGTATCGCCATAGATGATGCGGAACGTGTCCTTGGAGCACGGCGTCAGCAGGAAATCGTGGCGGCCGACATCATCGGCAATGATTTCCAGCATCACCTGGCTGCGGTTCGAATAGAGCAGGTCTCCGGTCGAAAGGTAAATCTTGCTGGCATAATCGAGCGTACGCCCCGACGAGATGACCTCGCCGATATCGTGCTGGTTGAAGGCCAGCAGGTCCGCCACCTGTTCGCCCAGCACGTCAGTGACGGTAAGCGTGTGCCCCTTGCCGAGTAAAAATGCGGTGCCTGACCGCGGCGGTATTTCATGCGGCATGTTCGGCGGCCTTTCTCGGGCGCAGCGGACAGCGCCATTCGCTGCCGACAGCCCGGCCGCTATACTGCCGGGCTTCGGACACGGTACCGTGGCGGGCCAGCATCGGGTTGGGCGCACCGGCCAGAGCCACATCCCGTTCGATGATCGTGCCGCGCATCTTCTCGTACACGCCCGAGGCGCGCAATTGCTCGAATTGGTCGTGCAGGTTGAACACGAGCGCCGGGCGGTCGAAGCGCCGCGCCGGACGGCTGGCACCCGGATGCAGACCGACCACGAAAAATGCTTCTCCGCCAAAGCTCAGCGAGAAATGCGGGTCATCGGGATCGCCGCTGACGCGCGGGTCGACCGGCTGGCCGAGCCAGTCGTCCTTGTCGCTCAGCGACTGCAGCCTTTGCCACAGATGCTGTTCGAAGCCTGTCTCGTCTAGCCCGGCATCCTCCTCGAACAGCACGGCGAGCGACTGGAACGGCGCGGGGTCGAGCGCATAATCGCGCGCGATCTCCATCAGCGCGGGATGAATGCGCAGGTCGTCCCAGGCCGAACGCAGGTCGCGTCCGATGATGATGCGCATATTGCCCTTGGCCAGCGCGGACTTGGCGCCGACACAGGGAAAATTGCGATCCTGGATGAACGCGCGAAAGCGCTCCGCCAGCGGGTGGTCGTTGGAATTACACGTTTGAGCCATGCCGACCATACGCGGCTTGGCCTTGGGGGTTGCGCCATCAGGCAAGACTGTCGGCCATATGTTTCACGGATGCCAGATCGGCGACGAACTGATCGCGTTCGACCTTGGCGCGGTCGCGGTCGGGCAGGCGCAGCAGGAACGAGGGGTGCACCGTCGCGATCAGCCGGGCACCGTCATCCAGCGCATGGACCTTGCCGCGCATCGAGGAGATACTGGCGGATTTGCCGGTGAGTCCCCGCAGCGCGCTGCCGCCCAAGGAGACGATGATGTCGGGCCTGACCAGCGCCCGCTCCTGATCGAGCCACCAGCGGCAGATGTCGATCTCGCCGGTGCTGGGGTTCTGATGCAGCCGCCGCTTGCCGCGCGCGACGAACTTGAAATGCTTGACCGCGTTGGTGACATACAGCGTCGCGCGGTCGAGCCCCGCTTCGCCGAGCGCCTCGTCGAGCAGTTGCCCTGCTGGCCCGACAAAGGGACGGCCTTGCAGATCCTCGCGATCGCCCGGCTGTTCGCCGACCAGCATGATGCGCGCCTGGCGCGGGCCTTCGCCGGTCACCGCCTGGGTAGCGTTACAGTGGAGCGGACAGCGGGTGCAGGTGCGCACTGCCTGGTTCAGCTCGTCGAGCGATGCAATGGTTTCGGGCAAGGCTGTATCCGCTTCCCCGCGCACGCGCCATTTGTCGCTGCGGGGGTTTGCGAGCGAGACGGCCGTCTCGCGCATCCGTTCCACCCGCGCTTCGGCCCCTGCGATCAGCGGCGCGATGTCCTGCGCCTCGGGCAGGTTGTGCCAGTATTTCTTGGGCATCTCGGCGCGCATCGCGGCGATCTTGACCCGGGCGGGGTTGAAGATCGCGCCATAATAGGTGCGCCACTGGTCCTCGACCACGTCGTGATCGGGCACCTCGTCGCGGGTTCCGCCGGGCCCGAGATGCAATTCCTCGCCATGCCAGATCGCGCGCGCATCGGGGGTGAGGATCGCCCAGTCCATGCCGTAGAAGCGCTTGCGGAAAAAGGGCGCGCCCAGCCGCAGGATGCGATGCTCGGGCTCGAACCAGGCGATGAAGCGCTCCCGGCCCGTCTCGTCCTCGCCCAGCCTGCGAAAGCGGACGAAGGCATGCATCTTGTGCAGATCCCGCCGGATCGCCTTGTCCGCGCGCATCAGCCAGTCGGTATCGGGATCGGTGCGCCGCTCGAGCAGCTTGCGATCGTCGAGCGCGCGCCACAGAACCCGGTACAACCGCGAGGGCACCGCATCGTCGCGATGGCAGATCACCCTATCGGCAATGGTGACCAGTTCGCGGGGCAGGCTGACCGTACGCTGGAGCTGCAGTGGAGCGGGATCGGCGAAGAGCGAGGCACTGTCGCCGACAGACCGCCAGACGATATCCTCGGGCGGCACGCGCGCGGCGAGCAGCGCGCGCGCATGGCTGCGCCACTCCTCGAAATCGCCGGGCAGATGGAGGATGATCTCGCGCATGGCCCTACAGCGCCAGGCTCATCTGTTCGGGCGGAGGCGCAAAGCGCGCGCGCAAGTTGGCGCTGTCGGTCAGGCCGCCGGGCCGCCAATCGGGCGTGGTGATGAAGGGCAGCACCTTCTTTACCGACGCGGTGAGGCGCGCCAGATCACCGATGCGGATCGCGCCGAGCCGCCTTGCGGCGATGATCCGGTCGACCGCCTTGGTGCCGAGGCCCGGCACGCGCAGCAGCATCTCGCGCGGGGCGCGGTTGATATCGACCGGAAAGCTCTCGCGCCGTTGCAGCGCCCAGGCGAGCTTGGGATCGATCGACAGATCGAGCATACCCTCGTTCGCCCCCGCCATGATCTCGGCGCGATCGAAGCCATAGAAGCGCAGCAACCAGTCGGCCTGGTACAGCCGATGCTCGCGCATCAGCGGCGGGCGTACCGGGGGCAGATCGCTGCTCGCATCGGGGATCGGGCTATAGGCCGAATAATAGACCCGGCGCAGGCGATAGCCCGAATAGAGGCTGGTGGCGGAGGCAAGGATATCGTCGTCGCGCGCGCCGTCTGCGCCGACGATCATTTGGGTCGACTGGCCCGCAGGGGCAAAGCGCGGCGGCTTTGCTTTCTTGAGCAGCCGGTCCTTGCGGGCCTCGACCGCATCCTCGACGCCGACCCGGACATTGGCCATGGTCTTGCGGATGGTCTGCGGCTTCTTTTCCGGCGCGAAGCTCTTCAAGCCATCCTCGGTCGGCAGCTCGACATTGGTGGAAAGCCGATCGGCATAGAGACCCGCCTGGGCGATCAGTTCGGGCGAGGCTCCGGCAATCGTCTTCAAATGGATATAGCCGCCGAAGCGATGCTCCTCGCGCAGCAGCCGGGCGACCTCGACCAACTGCTCCATCGTGTAATCCTCGGATCGGATGATGCCCGAGGAGAGGAACAGCCCCTCGATATAGTTGCGCTTGTAGAAATCCAGCGTCAGCCGCACGACCTCCGCCGGGTTGAACCTGGCGCGCGGTACGTTGCTCGACGCGCGGTTGATGCAGAAGCGGCAGTCGTAGATGCAGAAATTGGTGAGCAGGATCTTGAGCAGCGAGATGCAGCGGCCATCGGGGGCATAGCTGTGGCAGATGCCCATGCCCCCGGTCGAACCGATGCCCTTGGTGCCGGTGGAATCGCGCCGGACCGTGCCCGAAGATGCGCAAGAGGCATCATATTTCGCCGCATCGGCGAGCACGGCCAGCTTCTGCAGAATCGGTTTTTCGCTCATGCCCCGGATATAGGGGTTAGAACAAAGAAAGAACAGTTTAATTTCAAGCGAGAGGCTTTGCGGGCGGTCGGTTCCGGCTAAGGTGTCGCATTGCAAAAAGGACCGACGAATGACCCTCAAGGATACTCTCGTACCCAGTTTCGTGCAGATGCTCGGCGCGCTTTCGACCTGGCTGGCCAAGGCCGAGCAGCATTTCGAGCCCGAGCAGGCGCCTGAGATCCTGCAGGCGCGGCTGGCACCCGACATGTTCCCGTTGTTCACGCAGGTTTGCTTTGCCTGCGTTCAGGCGCAGGAGGCGATGGCGCGGCTGAACGGGCAGGATTTTCCTGAAGCGATCGCTGCGCTGCGCGGCGAGGGCGTGGATGCCGGTGCAAAGCCATGGACGATCGCCGATGCCCAGGCACGTATTGCCGATACGATTGCCATCGTGGAGGCAGCCGCCGATGGCCTGGCCGATGTCGCGGACGAAATGCCCATCGCGCATGCACTGCCGATGGGCATGGTCTTCGACTTTACCGCGGCCCAATATGCCCGCGACTGGGCGATCCCGCAGTTCTATTTCCACGTGATGACCGCCTATGCCATCCTCCGCGCGCAGGGCGCACCGCTGGGCAAGATCGATTATGTCGGGCACCTGCTGCCGTATCTTCGTCCCGGGACGATGCCCGGGGGAAGGTGATCGGCAGGCTGCGCCGGGCGGAGCGAGCGGCCTGCGTCTGCTCCGCCCGGCGATCGGTGCGACCCGATGGCATGCGGCCGGACATCATTGCGGCGTCAGCTGGGGATAGGTGATGCCCAGCTGCTCCAGATACGAGCTGTATTTGCTGGGATCGTAATAATATTTCTTCAGCTCGGGCCGCATGCGCTCCATCAGCTCCTTGTTGAGGTGGATCGCCGGCTGGTCTTCGGGGGTGAGCACCGGATCGTATTTCTGGTCCTTGGTCTGGACCGTGGTGAAATAGGTCTTGGCATCGCTGACCAGCTTGGGCGTGGTCATCACGTCGAGTACGGTCAGCGCCACCGCCTTGGCCCCCGCGACGGCGCCCTTGTGCGCGATCGGCGTCGCCATCGCGATCGCCGAGGTGACGTTATGCCCGATCATGCTGGGAATGTTCGACGGGAAGCGGATGGTGATCGTCGGCACGGTCCACATGATGTCGCCAATATCGTCCGACCCGCCGCCCATCGAGGTGCCGCGCGTCTCGGGCGAGGAAAGCGGCTCGACCGTCGTCTTGAGCGGCGCGACCTTGAACTTCAGCGCCTCCTGCACCGCCTTGGTGAACGCCTGGTCCTCGGGCGACCATTTGGGCATGCCGACCAGCTCGATATTGGCCTGCGCCGCCTCGGCGAGCGGCTTGTTGCCGTAATTGGGCGCGGCATAGCCCAGGACGCGGCGGGTCACGGTGGTGCCGGTCGCCTTGGCTGCAGCTTCGGAAATCTCGTTGCCGGTCTCGTACAGCTTGCGGATCGATTCGAAGGTCTGTTCGCGGAAATAGTACCAGACGGTCGCCTCGCCCGGCACGATATTGGGCTGGCCGCCGCCATTGGTGATGACATAATGCGAGCGCTGGGTGAGCGGCAGATGCTCGCGCCGCATGTTCCAGGCGATGTTCATCAGTTCCACCGCATCGAGCGCGCTGCGCCCCGACCAGGGCGCGCCTGCGGCATGGCTGGTGATGCCCTTGAACGTGTATTCGACCGAGACCATGCCGTTATTGCCGGAATCGCCATAGCTGGTGCCGAAGCTGGAGGCGACATGGGTGAAGATCGAGACATCGACATCCTTGAACAGGCCTGCGCGGACATAATAGGCCTTGGTCGCCAGCAGTTCCTCGGCCACGCCCGGCCACAGCATCAGCTTGCCCTTGATGCCGTGCTTGATCATCACCTCCTTGGCGGCGATGGCGGCGGCGACGATCAGCGGCATGCCCGAATTATGGCCTTCGCCATGGCCCGGCGCGCCCGGCACGATCGGCTTGAGTTGCGGCACGCCGGGCATCTGCGACAGGCCGAGCAGCCCGTCGACGTCCGATCCCAGCGCCACGACCGGGCCGTCGCCATTGCTCCAGGTCGCGGTCCAGGCGGTCGGGATGCCCGCCACCCCCTTGGTGATGGTGAAGCCGTTCTTCTCCAGGATTCCGGTCAGATATTCGGCGGTCTGAAATTCCTGAAAGCCCGGTTCCTGAAAACTGAACACGGAATCCACCATTTCCTGGACCAGCTTGGCCTGTTCGTCGACTTCCGCCATCGCCTCCTTCTTCATCGCTGCGGGTGCCTTGGCCTGGGCAGCGAACGGAGTGGAGGCCATCAACAGGGCGGTCAGCAATTTCATCGATCGGGTCATCGTCATCGGTTTCCTGGTACAAGGCGTTGATTGGTCGGGCACTGGTCACGACAGGGCACGGAGCAGGGATGCAAGCGTACCCTGTCGTGTCTGCGGTTACAGCGTGAAGCGCACCCCCATTCGGAAGACGCGGCCGAGCACGTCATAGAGGTTGCGGTTGGTCTGCGGATAGGCGGGGGTATTGTCCCCGGTCGGGCCGTTCCCGACCAGCACCGGGTCGGTATCGAACACGTTGCGGACATAGAGGAACACCTCCGCCTCGGATGAGGCGATCTTGAACCGCTTGGTCACCGAAAGGTCCAGATACCATTGGCCGTCGATCCGGTTGGTGTTGATCGTGCGGAAATCGGGGGTCGAAAGCGGACAGCCGGTCTGACACTCGATGAAATTGTTGTTGTACACGCCGTCCGAAAAGCCCCGGCCCACGGCATTGAACGACCAGCTTTCAGTGTCGTAATTGGCCGACAGGCGATAGTTCCACGATGGTGTCGCGTCGCCCCCGCCCGCATTCTGCCCGGCGAGGTCGACCGGCGCGTTGATGCCATTGTCGGTGATGTTGTCGATATAGTGCGACACCACGGCGCGCAGCGTCAGGTTGCCGGGCCCGATCGACGCGCGATAGCTCGCCTCGAAATCGATGCCGCGCACCTTGACCGACGAGAAGTTGAACGGAACCAGCGTGATCGTGCTGATGTCGTTCGGTGCGGCAAAGGCGATCTGCGCGCATTGCGACGCGACATTCTGTTCGAAGCACAGATTGGCGGTGGTCTGCGCGGTGAGCGTGGCAATCGCGCCGCTCAGCGCAATGTCGAAATAGTCGACCGAAGCAGCAAAGCCTGGCAGGAAGCTCGGCATGAACACCCCGCCGACGCCCCAGGTGCGCGCGACCTCGGGGGCGAGATTGAGGTTGCCGGTGATCTGCTCGAGAAAGGTATCGGCGCGGGTGCCGCCGCCCGCCACCGGAACGTTGACGGTGTTGGTGCGCGCGGTGCCCGGAGCGAACAGATCGTTGAGATTGGGCGCCCGGATATCGCGCGAGCGGGTCACGCGCAGCTTGAAGTCGTCGATCACCTGCCAGGTGCCGCCGAGCTTCCAGGTGACCACGGTGCCCGACGTGGAATAGTCGGTGACGCGCAGAGCGCCGTTCAGATCCGCCCCTTCGAAGACAGGAAACACGGTCTCGACGAAAGCTTCCTTCACGTCATAGTCGCCGGTGGTGACGCGATAGTTGCCGTAGAGAAAGCCGAGATTGTTCGGCGCGTCCGGATTGAGCGAGCCGTCGACCTCCTCGCGGCGATATTCCGCGCCGAAGGCAAGGCTGACCGGGCCTGCCCAGTTCTCGAACAGGCTGGCGGTCTGGAAGGTGACTGCGGCGACATCCTGCTGCAGCCGCTGCCGCCGCGAAGGCTGCAGCCCGTCGTTGAAGATGTAATTGAGCGCTGCGTCGCTCACCGGGGCAAGGCCGATGCGGTTGATCGGGACGCAGCCATTGGTCGGGTTGGTCAGCGTCGAGCGGCAGACGATGGTACCCGCCGAATTGCGCACCGCGTCGGTAGCGAGCGCCAGGCGCGACGTGACCCAGGTATTGGTCAGCTGTTCCTGGGTCTTGGCGATGCCGAGCTGATAATAGGCATCATAGCTCCAAGCGATGCTGCCGGTGTCGAACGCGCCCTTGAGGCCCGCGACATAGCGATAGACGTCACGCGTATTGTCGCTGCCCTGTGCCGGTATGCCGAAATTGCCGGTGCCGATCGTGACGCTGGTGAGGTTGTTGGCGACCATCAGCGCGCGAAACGCATCGGGCAGATACGCATTGTCGCGCTGGATCACGACCGAGGGCGAGGGGGTCTTCTGGTAGAAGCTCTGCCCCTCGTAACGCGAATAGGAGACCTGGCCATACAGCTCGAATGCGGGCGAGAATTCATAGCTCGCGCGGCCGAAGACGTTGATGCGGTTCTCGTCGGGCGCGAGCGAGTTCGAATTCAGATGCCCCTCTCGGCTGATGCGGAAGTCGCCGCCCTGCATCCACTGGCCGCGATTGGGGCCATAAGTGAACTGGTTGAGGCTCGCCTGACCGGTGGCGGGGTTGATCGACCCGAAATATGTACCTCGCAAGGGACCCGAATTGACGATGCCGCCCGGCGTGAACTGATAGGTGCCAATTCCCGCCGCCACGAGGCGCTCGGGCTGGCCGTTGCCCACGGCATAGGCGGGGTTGTCGATCTGGAAGAAGCCGCTCTGCTGCCATTTCCGGTCGATCGTATCGACGCCTTCCTGCGTGAAATAATCGCCCGCAAGCAGCAGCTTACCCCGGCCATCGGCGAAATTGGTGCCGCCGGTCAGACGGACGAGATGGTTCGGCACATCGCCATAGGTGGTGATGCCATATTCGTACTCGGCCTTGAGCCCGGTGAAATCCTTGTCGAGGATGAAATTGACCACCCCTGCGACCGCATCCGATCCATAAGCCGACGAGGCGCCGCCGGTGACCACTTCCACTCCCTTGATCAGGCCCTGCGGGATGGTCTGGACATCGACAAAGCCGACTGTGGCCGATGCGACGGAGCGTTGCCCGTCGATCAGGATGAGCGTGCGGTTGGCGCCCAGATTGCGCAGGTTGACCGTGGCGATCCCGGCCTGGCCGTTGGAGAGCGAGCCCGAATTGGTCGAGGACGACTGACTGCCCCTGACCGCGGGCAATGTGCTGACATAGTCGCCGATATTCGCCTGGGGTTCGGCGTCGAGTTCTGCCTCGGTGACGACGTTGACCGGGGTGGGGGCATCATAGCCATCGCGGGCGATGCGCGATCCGGTAACGGTGATGATCTTCTCGGCTTCGCCATCGGCTTCGCTGGTTTGCTCGGCGGCCTGGTCGCCGGCGGACTGCGCCAGCGCGGCCGGTGCGAACCCCAGTGCCGGCATGGCAGCGGCACAGGCCAGAAGCGCCTTTGTCCGAAGTAAACGTCGCGAATAAGGCGTAGAAAAGGACCCCATGGATTACCCCCCAATTATCTGGTTTGTAGGGCCTTTCGCCATCTTCTCCCGATTTGTTATTTTATAATCTTCAGTCCTTGCATTGAGGCAATCCTGATCGTCTTGATCTGCACGAAATGTAAGATTGTTGTGCGTCTCTGAACGATTATGTGCCTTGATCCCTGATTGCCGGAGCCATTCTGCCCCTTCGCCCTTGCAGGCTAACAGAAAACGGGGCAGAATAAACATCGAAATTCGCCAAATTCGCCCGGAATTTGTGCGGATAACCAATCAAAAATGGGGAATTTGGATGAAATCCGCTGCGCTGGAGCTCGACAGAACCGATTTTCGAATCCTTGAGGCTTTGTCGTCAGAAGGCCGAATGTCCGACGTGGCATTGGGCGAGTTGATCAATCTTTCCAGTACCGCTGTGGCCCGTCGTCGCCGAATCATGGAGGAAGCGGGTATAATTATGGGATACAGCGCCAGTCTTTCCTTGCAGGAACTGGGATTTTCTGGCGTGGTTATTGTGATGGTCGAACTGCGGTCGCAGGCAGAACATGTGCTTGACGAATTCGAACGCGAAGTCATCAAATGCCCTTCGATATCCTATTGTGGATTCATTTCGGGCGATACCGATTTCATAATCATGATCCACGTAAGCTCGCTGGACGAGTATGATGAAATCTATCGTCGTGAACTATCCAACCTGCCGAATGTCGCAAAAATTCGCAGCAGCTTTGTATTGCGCGAGGTTGCCCGCCGCTCTGCGGTGCCGATCATATTTGAGCGCGGCAAGAAGCAGGCGCGCCACGCTGGCTGAGCCATGCGAGCACCGCGAATCGTTCGATTCGCAGCTTATGGACTGTTGTGCACAAGGAGAGAGGAGTGGTGCCCGGGGACGGGATCGAACCGCCGACACTGCGATTTTCAGTCGCATGCTCTACCAACTGAGCTACCCGGGCATCGGGCCGTGCCGCACCGCTTGCAGGGTGGGCTTTCAAGGCTCATCGCCAGACCGGCGATTTGGAGCGCCGCCTATAGGCAGGCTTGGGCAGGCTTGTCCATAGCAAAATCACCTGCCCGCCATTGCCGCTCAATCATATTCGGCATCGGGTCGGTCAGCGGGCGGGCCGGGCACGCGATAGCCTTCGCCCAGCCAGTTCAGCAGGTCGCGATCCTTGCAGGCCTTGCTGCAAAAAGGCGCGAAATCAGGGCGTGCTGGTTGCTTGCACAAGGGGCAGGGGCGGGGGGTGCTCATCGCTCGAGCATCTAGGTCCGGTGGGGCGCAACTGCAACCGGTCTGCCGATGCGCCGCTGCAGTTCTTCCAGCCAGTCGGGCTGGCGATCCAGCAACGCCGATTCGGCAGGAGCAAGCGCCAGCGTGATCGGCCCGGTGCCGTCCGAGCGCTCGGCGCTGCGCAACTGGCCCAGCAGGCTCCAGCGCACAGGATCGGCGGCGTGCAGCTCGATCAGCGATGCACGCGGGCGCCGCGCGACGATCTGCATCAGGCCGAAACCGTTGATCGCGGTTCGCTCGCACGGAACCTGCATTGCCGCATCGAACGCTTCGACCACGGCATTGCGATCCGCCTTTTCCGGTAGGGCCGGGAAATCGACCACGATGCCCCCGCCGATGCCGTGCCGCCGGATCGCTTGCCCAAGCGCCGCGGCAGCGGCCAGCGCCAGCGCGCGTGGCGCGACATCCCCGTCCACATCGACGACCATCATCGCGGGCGTTGGCGAGAAGGTCAGTAGCCCGCCGGCAAAGGCGACCTGGCCGGTCTCGGCTTCCTCGATCACTTCGTGCCAGCCCGCATCGGCAAGCCGGTCAGGGCCGCCCGCAAGGCAGCGAATGATCTCGATGCCTTCGGCGTTCAGCCGGTCGATCAGGCGCGGGGCCGCGCGCAGCGGCGTTTCGTTGGGCACGGGCTTGAGTCGCGGGGGCTTGGCGCGGCGGGTGCCGGGCTCGATCATTGCCTCGCGCATGACCTGCGCGCGGACGATCGCGCCTTCGCTGGCGCCCTTGGGCACCGGCTGGATCATTGCCTCGCTGCCATCCGACAACAGCGCCCGCGCACGATGGCCGCCCGCGCTTCTGGCGAGCAGCTTGACGTCGAGCACGGCACCGACAGCATTTGCGTCATCGTGTCGCTGGATGCAGGCTTCGACGATCCGGCCCCGCTCGATCAGCGCTGCGCGCTCTTCGCCGATGCCGTCTTCGTAGAGCCAGTGGGCCATGTCAGGGCTTGAGCAGGCCGGCGCTGAGCAGCATGCTGCGGGTCTCGTAGAGCGGGAGGCCCATGATGCCGCTATAGCTGCCCGATATCGACCGGATCAGCGCCTCGGCGCTGCCCTGGATGGCATAGCCGCCGGCCTTGCCCTGCCATTCTCTGCCCGCAATATAGGCTTCCACCTCGTCGGCATGCAGCCGCTTGAATGTCACGATGCTCTCGGAAAGCCGGTGCAGGGCGCGTCCACCAGGCAGCATCAGCGTGACCGCGGACAGCACCAGATGCCTGCGTCCGGAAATCAGGTCCAGGCACATGCGCGCATCGGCCTCGCTCTCGGCCTTGGGCAGGATACGGCGGCCTGCGGCGACGACGGTATCGCCGGACAGTACGGCACTATCGGGATGCTGCGCGGCGATCACCGCCGCCTTCTGGGCCGCCATGCGCCGCGCATAGACGCGCGGAAGCTCGCCCTTGTGCGCGGATTCGTCGATATCGGCGGGGATGATGGCGTCCGCAGTGATGCCGATCCGCGCCAGCAATTGCTGGCGGCGGGGGCTGGCCGATGCGAGGATCAGCTGCGCCATTATTTGAAGCGGTAGGTAATCCGGCCCTTGGTCAGATCATAAGGCGTCAGCTCGACCAGAACCTCGTCGCCCACCAGCACGCGGATGCGGTTCTTGCGCATCTTGCCGGCGGTATGGCCCAGGATTTCGTGATCGTTTTCCAGCTTCACCCGGAACATGGCGTTGGGAAGCAGTTCGACCACCTGGCCGCGCATTTCGAGAAGTTCTTCTTTTGCCATTCGGCCCCTGCAATGTGGTTTGCGTTGCGGCGGCGCGACCTTTCGCGGCACCCGGCTGCATGGTCAGGGAGTCCCCTGGGCCCATGCAAAGTTCAGCGCGCCTTACAGACAAAGCGTGCAAAAGAAAAGACGGGAGTTTGCAAGGGGCTGGCCGAGGCGTCGAACCGAGGCGATGGCTAAAATTTGTTACAATTCAGCACTGGGCAATCCGGGCATGCGCATCATATTGCGCTGCAACAGATCAACGCCCCAGGCGCTCCCCCATTGGCGCCAATGATAAAGAGACGCTGTCCCCCATGACCCTTTCCCCGTCCTCGCGGCCAGACGCCCCGATTGCTGCTCGCCGTTCGCTCGGCCTTTCCCTTGCAACGGTCCTGCTGGTCGCAGCGAGCCCTGCCGCACTGGCTGCATCGCTCGAAGACGCAGCGGTCGATGCCAAGGCCGCCAGCGCCGAGGTTGCGCAGCCGCAGGATGCGGCGCAAACCCCCGCCGATCCGCCGCCGCCCGATACCGAGCCGGATGCCGACGGCGAGACCATCGTGGTGCGGGCCGAGCGACTGCGCGGGTCGATCCAGACCGACATTCCGCCGGTGACCGAACTCAATGCGCAGGATGTCGCGAGCTATGGCGCCTCGTCGCTCGCCGAGCTGCTGCAACAGATCGCGCCGCAGACCGGCAGCGCGCGCGGGCGCGGCGGCGACGGCCCGGTGGTGCTGCTCAACGGCCAGCGCGTCTCCGGTTTCCGCGCGATCCGCGACATTCCGCCCGAGGCCATCGCCAAGGTCGAAGTGTTCCCCGAAGAGCTCGCGCTCAAATACGGCTTTCGTCCCGATCAGCGCGTCATCAACTTCATTCTGGTCGACAACTACCAGAGCCTGGCGGCGGAGGTCGACAACGGCCTTTCGACCCAGGGCGGTTATGGCACGACCGAGTTCGAAGGCACCTTCACCAAGCTGGGCAAGAACACCCGGCTGATCGTCGACGTGGAATATGAGATGGCGACCGCCCTGCGCGAAAGCGAGCGCGGCATCGTCCAGCCGGACAGTAGCGCGCCCTTCGCGCTGGGTGGCAATGTCGGCGCATCGCCGTTCGGAACGGGCGCCGAGATCAGCCCGGCGCTGAGCGCGCTCGCCGGGCGGACGGTGACGCTGGCAGGCGTGCCTCAGGGACTGACCGGCGCCCCGGCGCTCTCCGCCTTCAACATCGCGCCGAACACGACCGATCTGGGCGAGTTCCGCACGCTCATCCCCAATTCGGACCGCATCCAGGCGAACGCGACCTATGCCCGCAATCTGGGGCCGGACACCAATGTCCAGGTCAACGCGACCTATACCAACAATTTCGCGACATCGCTGCTTGGACTCAACACTGCCACGCTGACGGTTCCGGCGGCCAACCCGTTCAACCCCTTCGGCCGCGATGTCAGCCTGCTCACGGCGTTCGGCGATCCGCGCGCCATCACCCGGACGGTCGATACCGATACCTATTCGCTCGGCTTCAACGCCAATGGCGTGCTGCCTGCGAACTGGAAATGGGCGCTGACGGGTGACTATACCCGGGTCGATACGCTGACGATCATCGATCAGCCGGTGGACACCAGCGGCGTCCAGGCGGCGATCTCTCGCGCGACGGGAGCGATCAATCCGTTCACCGGGACGCTGGGTTCGCTGCTGCCCGGCCTGGTGAGCGATACGGCAGAGAGCCGCAACCAGCTGTTCAACACGCAGCTCACCGCCAATGGCAAGCTGGCCGATCTGCCCGCAGGCCCGGTCAACCTCACCCTGGTCGGCGGCTTTGCCCGCCGCCTGCAGGATTCGACCGACAGCCGCAGGGCAGGGCAGGGGAGTGTCTCGCTCACCCGCAGCGAGGCGAACGTCTCGGCGAATATCGATGTGCCGCTGGTGGACACCTATATGTCGGACTGGTTCGGCAAGCTCTCGGTCAACGGCAATCTCGGCTATCGCGAACTCAGCGATATCGGTGGGCTGCTGAGCTTCGGCTATGGCCTGAACTGGGCACCGACCGACACGCTGACCATCCAGGCCTCGCTGATCGGCGAGGAGGCCGCGCCCGGCATCGGCCAGTTGGGCGATCCGCAGATCGTGACGCCCAATGTCAGCACCTTCGACCTCGCGCGCAACGAGACGGTGCTGGCGACGATCATTTCGGGCGGCAATCCGCTGCTGACGGCCGAGGAGCGTCGCGACGTCAAGGTGTCGGTGAGCTATCGGCCGCCGTTCGTCGAGGGGCTGGATTTCCTCGCCGAGTTCATCCGCAACCGCAGCTATGGCACCACTGCTTCCTTCCCGATCCTGACGCCCGAGATCGAGGCGGCATTCCCCGACCGCATCATCCGCGATAGCGACGGTACGCTACTCGCGATCGACCAGCGCGCGATCAACTATGATCGCGTGACCAGCGATCGGCTGCGCTACGGCATCAACTTCTCGAAGCGGATCGGTGGCGATGAGCGCGGCGGTGGCGCTGGCGGCCCTCCGGGTGCGGGGCGACCGGGTGCGGGTGGCGGCCCACGCGGTCCGGGTGCGGGCGGTCCTCCGCCGGGCGGTCCGGGAGGCGAGCGTGCAGCGGCGGGCGGACCTCCGCGTGGCCCCGGCGCCGGTGGTCCGCCGCGTGGTCCTTCGGGCGGCTTCGGTCCCGGTGCGGGCGGGCGTGGCGGTCGCTGGAACATCTCGATCTATCATACCGTCCGCTTTGCCGAGACGATCCGCATCCGTCCGGGCCTGGGCGATCTCGACCTGCTGGGCGGCTCGGCCATCGGATCGAGCGGCGGCGTGCCGCGGCATGGCGTAGAGCTGGAGGGCGGACTGTTCCTCAACGGCATCGGCCTGCGCTTTACCGGCAATTACCAGAGCGGATCGCGCGTCGACGGCGGCGGCCTGCCGGGTTCCACCGACCTGCGCTTCAACGATATCGCGACGTTCGGCATGCGCGCGTTCGTCAATTTCGACAACAAGCCCAAGCTGACCGAGGCACTGCCGTTCCTCAAGGGGTCGCGGCTTCGTCTGGGGGTGGACAATATCTTCAACGCGCAGCAGCGGGTGACCAACGAGGCGGGTGAAGTCCCGCTGCGCTACCAGCCCGGGTTCATCGATCCGCAGGGGCGCGTCGTTTCGCTGAGCTTCCGCAAGCGCTTCTGAACCCGGGAGGGCGTGGCAAATTTGCCATGGCTTTTGGCGAAGCCCGCGTTTAAAGACGCTGACCTTGAGCCGGGGCGAACGCCTTTCGGCCGCGAAAGCTATGCAAGGAGCCCGTTTTGGCGCTGACACCGAAAAAGGACGCAGACGCCGCGCGCGACGCCATGTTCCTGCGCGAAGTCGATGATGCGCTGCGTCAGGACCAGATGGCTGGGATCGTCCAGAATTACGGCAGGCACCTGCTGATCGGCATCGTCGTCATCCTGCTCGCGCTGGGCGGCTGGTTCTGGTACCGCCACAGCCAGGCCGAGGCTGCCGGTGTGCGCGGCGAGGAAATGACCAATGCGCTCGATGCGCTGCGGGGCAACAATCTGGCAGGCGCAGCCAACGCCCTGAAGCCGCTCGAGACTGCGGACCAACCGGGCTATCGCGCCGCCGCGCAACTGCTCCAGGCGGGCATCAAGCAGGAACAGAACGATCCCAAGGCGGCAGCGGCGATCTTTGCCAAGGTGGCCGGCGATGACAGCCTGCCGCAGCCGCTGCGCGACCTTGCGCTGATCCGCCAGACGGCGGCAGAATATGACAGCCTGAAGCCGCAGGACGTGATCGCGCGGCTCAAGCCGCTGGCCGTGCCGGGCAACCCCTGGTTCGGCAGCGCTGGCGAGATGGTTGCCATTGCGCACATGCGGATGAACAAGCCGGATCTGGCGGGTCCGCTGTTCCAGAAGCTGGCCGAAGACAAGCAGGTGCCGGAAACCATCCGTTCACGTGCGCGTCAGTTGGCGGGTGTCATGGGCATCGACGCGGTCGATGATCCGGGCAAGGCGCAGGGCGTTGCGACCCCCGCTGCTGCGCCGGGTCTGGTCGCACCGTCGGGTGCGCAGTAAGAAGAATTTTGCGGGTCGCTACCGTTGACGTTGATTTAGTGATGATTCGGGGAGCTTGACTGGCAATGCACAAGGCAAAATGGGCGACGATTCTCGCGCTGTCGGCCACGCTGGCAGGATGCGGCGTTCTGGGCGGCAAGGATAAGCCCGTCACGCCCACTTTGGGCAATCGCACCTCCATTCTGACCCGCGCCGAAAACGGTGCGGAGGTGGACAAGGACCTGGCGGGCGTATCGGTAATCCTGCCGCCGGCAGTGACCAACGCAAACTGGAACCAGCCGGGCGGCAGCGCCACCAAGGCCATTGGCCATCTGACCATTGGCGACAATATCACCCGCGCCTGGAGCGCCCGGATTGCAGGGTCGAGCCTGCGCGTCCGCCTCGCCGCCGCGCCGGTCGTGTTCAACGGTCGCCTCTATGCCATCGACACCAGCGGCACGGTCCATGCCTATGACGCCGCGTCGGGTGCCCCGGTCTGGTCGGTGACGATCGAGCCGGATAATGGCGGATCGGCCTCGGTTTTCGGCGGCGGCGTCAGCGTGGATGCGAACCGGGTCTATGCCACCAACGGCGTCGGCGAAGTCGCCGCGCTCAACCCCAGCGACGGTTCGCAGATCTGGCGCGTCAAGCCGGCTGGCCCGCTGCGCGGCGCACCGACCCTGGCCTTCGGCTCGGTCTATGTGATGACGCAGGACAACCAGCTCATCGCGCTCAACCAGACCGATGGCACCACGACCTGGAACCAGAGCGGATCGCTCGGCCAGGCGGGCGTGTTCGGCGTGGCGGCGCCGGCAGCGGGGCAGGGCACCGTGGTCGCCGGTTTCTCGAGCGGCGAGCTGATTGCCTATCGCTATGAAAATGGCCGCAACCTGTGGTCCGACGCTCTGGCGCGCACCAGCATCTCGACCTCGGTGTCTACGCTGACCGATATCGATGCCGATCCGATCATCGATCGCGGCCGCGTCTATGCAGTGGGCGAGGGCGGCCGCATGGCCGCCTATGAGCTGGTCACCGGTCAGCGCATCTGGGAGCTCAACATCGCAGGGATTTCGACCCCGGTGATCGCGGGCGAATGGCTGTTCGTGCTGACCGACGACGCGCGCATCCTGTGCATCGCACGCGCCACCGGCAAGGTGCGCTGGTCGACCCAGTTGCAGCGTTATCGCAAGGAAAAGAAGAAGGAAGGCGCGATCTACTGGAACGGGCCTGTGCTGGCGGGCGGACGCCTCTTCACGGTCAACACCGAGGGCGAAGTGGGCAGCGTCAATCCGGCGGACGGCACGTTTTCGCTGCTGTTCGAGCTGAAGGAGAAGGTGTCGTTGCCCCCGATCGTAGCAGACAACACGCTCTACATTCTCGACGACGGCGGCACGATTACTGCCTATCGGTGATGACAGCCTGATTGCGGGGGGAGACAAATGCTCCCTTCCGCTATACAGGCGGCAGAATGTTACCCGAAATCGTCATTATCGGCCGGCCCAATGTCGGCAAATCCACCTTGTTCAACCGTCTGGTGGGCAAGAAGCTTGCGCTGGTCGACGACCAGCCCGGCGTCACGCGCGACCGACGCGTCGGCAAGGCGGAGCTGCTCGGCCTGCACTTCCAGATCGTCGATACCGCAGGCTATGAGGACGAGGACCCCGAGACGCTGCCGGGCCGGATGCGCCAGCAGACCGAAGCCGCAGTCGCCAGCGCGCGCGCGGCGATCTTCGTGTTCGATGCCCGTGCCGGGCTGACCCCGCTCGACGAGGAAATCGCCCGCTGGCTGCGCACGACCAAGACGCCGATCATCCTGATGGGCAACAAGGCGGAGGGCCGTTCTGCCGATGCGGGCCTCATGGAATCCTACGCGCTGGGCATGGGCGAACCGATCGCGTTCAGCGCCGAACATGGCGTCGGCATGGCCGAACTGTTTGACGCGCTGCGCCCGCTCATCGAGGACTGGGAAGAAGAGGGCGAGCCGGAGACCCAGTTCGCCAATGTGCATCTCGATGCCGAATCGGTCGACGAAAGCGCGCTGGAAGCTGCGCCGCTGCAGCTTGCGATCGTCGGGCGTCCCAATGCCGGCAAGTCGACGCTGATCAACAAGATCCTGGGCGAGGATCGGCTGATCACCGGGCCCGAGGCCGGCATCACCCGCGATTCGATTGCGATCGACTGGACCTGGAACCCCGCCGATGGCGCGCCACCCCGCAAGGTGCGGCTTATCGATACCGCCGGCATGCGCAAGAAGGCCAAGGTTACCGACAAGCTGGAAAAGCTCTCGGTCGCCGATGCGCGCCGCGCGATCGATTATGCCGAGGTCGTGGTGCTGCTTCTCGATGCGACGCGCGGGCTGGAGCTGCAGGAGCTCAAGATCGCCGACCATGTCATCAAGGAAGGCCGTGCACTGGTCATCGCCATCAACAAGTGGGACGTGGCTCAGGATGCCTCCAGCCTGTTCAACGGCATCAAGGCGGCGCTCGACGAAGGTCTCGCGCAGCTCAAGGGTGTGCCCGTGCTGACCATTTCGGGCGTTACCGGCAAGGGCATCGACACGCTGATCAAGGTCGCGTTCGAAACGCGCACCGCCTGGTCGCGCCGCGTTTCGACCGGCCAGCTCAACCGCTGGTTCGAAATGGCCGTGGAAACCAATCCGCCGCCGGCTCCCGGCGGCAAGCGGATCAAGCTGCGCTATATCACCCAGGCCAAGGTGCGCCCGCCGGGCTTCGTCATCTTCGGCACGCGCGTCGACGAACTGCCGGAAAGCTATTCGCGCTATCTCGTCAACGGCCTGCGCCGCGAGCTCGGATTCGGCGCGGTACCTGTGCGGCTTACCTATCGCGCGCCCAAAAATCCCTTTTCAAACAACTGATTTGGGGGCAATTATTGAACGCTGCCCAGTCATCGACATTTTTGTCTTAAAACGATCAATGACTAGCTTTGCGCAAGACTTCATTTACCATTAGCGATGTAGTTTCCGGTGTCAGTGCTTGGACATGCCGGGAGAAAGCATCATGTCTTACGAGGAAGCGCCGTTGGTGAACTGGTCGACCTATGCCGATGCACGGGCGACTATGGGCAACGATTTCGTGCGCATTCTGGGCTATTTTCGCGAGGACGGCGTCAAGTCGGTCGACGCGATCGAAGCTGCGATGCGTGAACGCAACGCGGCCCGGCTGGTGCTGCCCGCGCACACGCTGAAGAGCGAAGCGCATCAGTTCGGCGCGGAGCGCCTGGGCCTGCTGTCCGAGAAGATCGAGATGGTCGCGCGGCACTGCGTCGAGACGCATGTCGAGCCTGACGAGCTGCTCGAAGACGTGGTCTCGTTGCGCGAGATGTTCCTGGGCTCGCTCACGCTGCTTGAAAAGGAAGCCAATCCGCTGGTCGAGCGGCGTGGCTTTGGCCGGCGCCCGCTGGCAGCGGCGGGAGGCCTTTCGGCGCCGCGCAGCTTCGGTCGCGCCTGACACGACCTGTGGCCACCGCTTGACCGGGCGGCCTTGCGGTCATATCTGGACGGCATGGCTATCCGTCCCATCCTAGAAGTGCCCGATCCGCGGTTGAAGACCGTCTCCACCCCTGTCGAGACGTTCGACGACGAGCTGCGCACGCTGGTCGCCGACATGTTCGAGACCATGTACGATGCGCCCGGCATCGGCCTGGCCGCGATCCAGGTCGGCGTGCCCAAGCGGGTGCTGGTGATCGACCTGCAGGAGCAGGAAGACGAGGAAGGCAAGCCGATTAAGGCGCCGCGCGTCTTCATCAATCCCGAAATTCTCGACCCTTCGGCCGAACAGTCGCTGTATAACGAGGGCTGCCTGTCGGTCCCCGACCAATATGCCGAGGTCGAGCGCCCCGCGAGCATCCGCGCGCGCTGGCAGGACCTTGACGGCAAGGTGCACGAAGAAGCGATGGACGGGCTGATGGCGACATGCCTGCAGCACGAGATGGACCATCTCGAAGGCATCCTGTTCATCGACCACCTGTCGCGGCTCAAGCGCCAGATGGTGCTGAAAAAGCTCGAGAAGATGCGCAAGGCGGCGTGATCGCTGCACTGACCCTTTATTGCTGAAAGCCGTCACCCCCGCGAAGGCGGGGGTCCCGCTTCTCCTTCGCCTTTGCCAGATAAGCGGGATTCCCGCGTGCGCGGGGATGACGATGGCGGCAAGCACCTTACCCCAATCCGGCGGCAATGCCCCATTGCCAAGCGTGCCACCGCGCTCTAGGTTCGCCTTTCGTTCCACTCTTGAGTTCGGAAGCTTGTCATGGACCCGATGGTCGCCATTCTCATCGCTGTTTCGCTGATCGTCGGGCTCGGAATCGGCTGGTTCTTGGGCGGCAAGCCGGTCGCCGATGCCCGTGCCGAGCGCGACGAGGCGCAGGCGCAGCTCAAGGCGCTGCAGGAGCAGTTCAATGCGGCTATCCGCGATCTCGCTGGGACCAGCGAGCGTGCGAAGCTCGCGGACGAGCTCGCGCTGAAACTCGACGAGGCGCGCCAGCAGGGCGCGGCGCTGCAGGGCCAGCTTGCCGCTGCCAGCGAGCGTGCGCGCCAGGCTGATGATCTGGCTCAGCGGCTCGATTCGCTGCGCACGCAGTACGAGGCCGTTTCGACCGAGCTTTCCGCGATGAAGGCCGATGCCGCCAATCACGATAAGCAGGTGAGGCTGCTGGTCGAAGCGCGTGAGCAGCTGGCGCAGCAGTTCGGCGAAGTCGGCAACAAGCTGCTCGGCGAAGCGCAGGAAGCGTTTCTGCGCCGCGCCAGCGAACGCTTTGCCCAGTCCGAGGAGAAGAACGAGGAGAAGATCCGCGCGCTGCTCGCGCCGGTGGGCGAGCGGCTGAAAAGCTATGAGGATCAGGTCCAGAAGATCGAGGCGACGCGCAGCGAGGCCTATGGCAATCTCACCGGGCTGATCGAGCAGATGCGCGCCGGGCAGGAGCGGGTGCAGACCGAGGCGGCGCGGCTGGTCAACAGCTTGCGCAATGCGCCCAAGGCGCGTGGGCGCTGGGGCGAGCAGCAACTGCGCAACGTGCTCGAAAGCTGCGGCCTCGCCGAGCGCACCGATTTCCTGATGGAGCTGAGCGTCGACACCGAGGACGGACGGCTGCGGCCCGATGCCGTGGTCAAGGTGCCCGGCGGGCGCTCGCTGGTGATCGACGCCAAGGTGTCCTTGAACGCCTATCAGGACGCATTCGGGGCGGATGACGACGATGCGCGCCGGATCGCGCTGACCGCGCATTGCGCCTCGATGAAGGCGCATATCGATGGGCTGTCGCGCAAGGCCTATTGGGACCAGTTCGCCGACGCGCCCGATTATGTCATCATGTTCGTGCCTGGCGAACATTTCCTCTCCGCCGCGCTCGAGCATGACGCCAAGCTTTGGGATTACGCGTTCGAGAAGAAGGTGCTGCTGGCGACGCCGACCAATCTGGTCGCGATCGCGCGCACCGTGGCCAGCGTCTGGCGGCAGGAGGGTCTCGCGCAGGAGGCCCGGCAGATCGGCCAGCTCGGCAAGGAATTGTACGACCGGCTCGCGGTCTCGGCAGAGCATTTGAAGCGCGTCGGCTCAGGCCTGTCGAGCGCAGTCGGCCATTACAACAAGTTCGTCGGCAGCTTCGAGCGCAATGTGCTCTCCACCGGCCGCAAGTTCGCCGCGCTCAACATCGAGACCGGCAAGCGCGAACTGGAGACGATCGACGAGATCGAGGCACTACCCCGCTATGGCGACGCCGCACTGATCGCGGCGGCCGAGCCGGAGGAAGCGGCGGAGTAATCCTCATAATTCCTCCCCCAGCGTGCTGGGGGAGGGGGACCGCCCGCGCAGCGGGTGGTCC